>DASZWG010000547.1:0-6568 GCA_035546675.1 Mucilaginibacter sp.
CATTTGAGGTATGCATAGTTGACAACAATGCTGATATTGAAAAAAATAAAGACATACAGGCAATAGTAAAAGAGTTTACCCGTGAATACCCTGCTTTAAACTGGATTTACATTCATAGCAACAAGTCGTTTGCATCAGGCGCGAGGAATGACGGGATGGCGGCAACCACAGGCGATTATATTATCTTTTTGGACGACGACGATGAAATGCTAAGCCAAAGCATAGCCAAACGCATGAAGATCATGTTAGCACAGCCGGAATTGGCTTTGCTGTATTGTGGCAATTATTCAAAAATATTCCCTTACCCTTTCAAAATGTATCGCTATTATCATTACAACAGGCATGTACATCGTGACAGGCTGATGATGATGTCGTGCTCATCAATAATGATCAACAGGAAAATATTCGAGACAAATCACCTTCATTTTGATGAAGAACAAAGCCGTATGGACGATTATGATCTTTGCAAAATGATCATCAGGCTGGGTCTGAATGTCAAATCCATACCCGACCCCTTGGTAACAATTCATCTTCATCCTGAAACCAGAATATCTTCCAAGCAACTTATCGATTACACGTTTAAAGATAAACTCATTGAAAGATGGGGGATGCAAGAGGAAAATGTGGTTTACCACTATGCCGAAGGTGTATACCTATGGCGTAAATGCTTTGGCGTAAATGATCAAAGCCTGAAGCAAATATCAGCGCAACTGTACAGGGATTTCGCCAGGAAGCCGGGCTTATCGTTCAGATTTAAATTCGCTTTGATCAGCATCAGTCCTGTGTTTTATCTGTTTCTTTATCATATTTCATTGGTTTTTGTTCAATCTTACAAAAATGCACTGGCTCGTATAAAGCAAGGTTAATCTTTAAAACATAAGATCAATATGACCATTTGACGCGGCTATACGATATGTTCCCAAAAGAATGATTAAATGTCATGAACTAATTATATCTTTATAATTGTAAATATCGTATAAGGTCAATGCAGCAAAAGCCATGGCAGAAGAAAAGATAAGGATAATTTATGTGGACGATGAACAGGATAATCTTTTTTCGTTTAAGGCTACCTTCCGTCTGAAATATCAGGTGCTGACCGCCATCAGCGGTGAAGAGGCACTCAAAACAATGGAAACTAAACCCGTCCACATCATTATTTCCGACCAGCGGATGCCCAACATGACGGGTGTGGAGTTTTTTGAAAAGGTATTGGAGCAATATCCTGATCCTGTGCGCCTGCTGCTAACCGGCTATGCCGATATGAATGCCGTGGTTGATGCAGTGAACAAAGGAAAGATATTCCACTACCTGACCAAGCCCTGGAATGAGGAAGAACTGGATATTGCCATTCAAAGAGCCTACAAGGCTTATCTTGAAAAACAGGAGCTAAAAGAAATGAACAAAAAGCTGGCCGGTTCGAACGATCAGCTTGAATTTCTTTTAAGACAAAAGCTATTGTCCTGATAAACAAATAATTAAGCTTATTCGGCTCCGAATTCTAATTTTGCTTCTCCAACAATAGCACGCAGTTTCTCCGTATTGATAGGCTTAGCAAACAGCATCCTGACTGTTTTTTTACTATTAAGTCTTTCCAGTTCGGTTTGATTCATGCACGAGGTCAAAACTACTACAAAATAGTCCTTTTGTATGCTTTCTTCCAGTTTCTCGAAAGCGTTCACAAACCACGACCCATCGTATTTTGGCATCATGACATCCAGCAATACAATGGCTGGTTTACTTCCTTTTACAGCACCTGCCTGGATGTCTTTCATTGCATCATTTGCCGATAAAAATGTCTGGATGTCGGCATCGCCGATCTCTCTTCTGATCAGTTTTTCTGCGACCACATAATCAAGCTCGGCATTCTCAATAATTATAAATGATAACCCCATTAACCCTATTTGCTTGGAATATTTAATTTAAAAACCGTACCCTCGTGCAGCACCGAACTCACTTCGATATGGCCGTTCAACTTTAACAAAGCCCCTTTTACGTTATATAGCCCAAGTCCCGAACCGGCCTTATGCGATGTGGCCCGCGAAAAAAGATTGAATATTTCTTCGAAATGGGTTTCGGGTATACCAATACCCGTGTCGCTGATCACAATATTAGCAGAGCCGTTTCGCACTGAGATAGCCAATTCGATACACTTGTTATGATAATTTTTTTTCTGGTATTTGATCGCATTGGACACTAAATTATTCAGTATCATTTTGATCACCAGGTCATCGCTCCTGAACGGTTCTGCCTGATCGACCGCAATACTAAAATGTATTTTGTCTGATGTAGTGTATATTTTGTAAACGTCTTTGAGTTCCGACGCTATAGCATTAAAATCGATATCCACTATCTTAAGCTCACCTCTCCTGGAGCTATAGTAATCGTGCATACTTGAGATGTAGTCATCCAGCTTGAACACCGATTTCTCCATCAGGTATAACAATTCCTTCATCTCAGCAATATCGTCCATCTCACGCGCAATATCGATCGCGCCCAATATACCCGACAAGGGCCCGCGAAGGTCATGGCTAACACTGTAAGCAAATTTGTCCAGTTCATTATAAGCCTGCTGCAGTTCCTGGTTTTTTATTGAAAGCATCGAGTTGGCCATGTAAAAGTTGCTCGATTCTTCGATAGCCGAAATAATGTCAGCGGCTATCCAGGGTTTGCGGATATAACGGAAAATATGCCCTCGGTTAACGGCCGCGATCACCGATTCAATATCTGAATAAGCTGTGATCAGTATCCTGATCGGGAGCGGGAAGCGCGACCTAACCTCTTCAAAAAACTCGACACCTGTTTTGCCCGGCATTCGCTGATCGCAAAATATGATACGGATATCCGGGTGTTTTTCAAGCAGATCGAAAGCCTGTACCGTATCTTCTGCTATATAAATGTGATAATCGGTCCGGAAGGATGCTTTGAAACCAGCGAGATTGTCGGGTTCGTCATCGATATATAATATCTTTATTTTTTCTGCCATGTCGTTCCGTACTATATTGTTTTTACTTCGTAGCGTACAGGCAGTTTTATAACAAACTCAGCCCCTTCCCCGGGCGACGAAGTTATCTTTATTTCACCATGATGTTTTTTGATCGTATTGTAAGCGATAGACATCCCTAAACCTGTCCCTTCGCCCACATCTTTTGTAGTAAAAAACGGATCGAATATCTTTTTCTGTGTCGCTTCATCCATACCAATACCATTATCCGTGATCGTTATAAATACATTTTCATTATCAGAAGAAGTATTAATGGTGATTTTTCCTCCCGACTCCTCACCAAACTGCTTTTTCACTGCATATATTGCGTTTGAAAGAATATTTAAAAAAACCTGGTTCAGCTTACCGGGATAACATTCTACCGTAGGTAATTTCCCGTATTCTTTTACCACCTCTATCCTGTTATTCAACAGGTTATTCAAAATGATCATCGATGAATCAATGCCTTCATTCAGATCGGCCATTTTCAGATCGTCTTCATCCAGGCGCGAGAAAACCCTCAGCCCTTTTACGATCTCGGCCGTACGCGAGGCACCATTGTAAATACCGTTGAGCAGATGCTTTATCTCTGTCTGTAAATAATCAAAATCAAGATCTTCCTTGTAAGCCTCCAGTTGGGATTTCTTATCATCAGTTGATGACTCCGATAACCCTATCGTTTCAATGGAGTTAATTGCATCAAATACAATATCGATATCCCGTCTCAACGGCGATACATTGGACGTGACAAAATTGATCGGGTTATTGATCTCATGCGCTATACCGGCTGTAAGCTGACCCAGCGAGGCCATTTTTTCCGACTCGACAAGCTGAGCCTGTGCTTGTTTCAGGTCTTCGAGCGTTTCGTTTAATTCTGACGTGCGCTCGGCTACTTTAATTTCCAAAACCGTATTCTGCTCGCGAATGATGCGCTCGTTCTCATGAGCTATCCGCAAAGCCTCGGCCTGCGACTGTTCTTTTTCCTTTTTAAGAATATTGATCCTGTCGGCCAGTGCGATGGACAGTAAGGTCACCTCGAAAGCAATGCCAGATTCCATCGTGTAATTGGTGAAATTATTGTACGGCAGCACACCAAGATTTCGCAGCGTAAACAGAATAATACCTGCAAAGAAGATGGTCCATGCCAGCAGGAAAAACTTGGCCGGGCGGTATCCCTGCAATGAGATCTTTACCGCTATAATGTATATGATCGCTGTTGTTATCAAAGCCGAAATATCGATCATTCGATAGCTGGCCTGATCTAAACCGATCAATCTCAATACTACTGCAACGCAGTAAAGAAAAATAGCTACCGGGAATGCCTTATTTAGCTTTGGCGTACGTTGCCTGGTATTGAGGAACGACTCGACAAACAACATGGCTGATATTCCGGCCAGCGCCGGGAAAATGATAATGCATTTGTGGAAAATTAAAGGCGAATCATATAATAAGTAACGGTAGGTATAGCCACTCAGTGTTGTCTGCGTTAAACCGATAAACGTACTATATAATACATAATAGATATAGCTGACATCGCGCGTGAATAAAAAGATGAAAAAGTTGTACAGCACCATCACAGTTATCAGACCAATAAATATTCCCCAAAGGATGTTGGCGGTTAACTGTAATTCGTCAATGTGCTGCGCCGTTCCCAGGATAAGCGGCAAAACCATCTGCTCGCTGCTTTTTACATGCAGGTAATAGGTTGCTGTACTGTCTTTCGCCAGGTAAATATCAAACAGGAAATTCTGGTTTTTATATTTCCTCTGGCGGAATTTAACCCTGTCAGACATTTGCTGTACGCTGAAACCGGTATTAGTGGGCGAATAAAGATCACAAACAGATAATGTGGGATAGTTAAGCGCAAGGATCAAATGATCCGATGAAGATTCATTTCTGACCGTGAATTTTAACCAAAAGCTGGATTTACTTAATTGCAGATTAGGGGTTTCGCTGTTCGACTGAACAAATTTTGATGAGGCGATCACCGTTTTAATATCGTCAGTATTGTTCTTGTCTTCCAGGATAGCTACATTTTTACCGAGGATCGTATTTTCTCCCGAAAAAACGACGGGCGTCTGGGCAAATACCTTTGCAGACAGCAGTACTAACAACAGCACAAACGATATAACGATCTTTCTCATAAAACGTGCTGTATTATATCCCTGCAGCGCAGGAATGACAAGTTATTCAATAAGTAGCGTTTCATTCAAAGGTAATCTAAAACTTCTTAATGCAGGCTGCGGAGCGACCGCGATCTTGGTCATGAAAACTTCGGCTCTGCCCTCTCCGATGCCGGTTATCTGCAGGAATTTCTCCCTAAGCCGTCTCAGTTCCGGCACAAATTTCTGATCAAGCCCTTCACCGTTGCCATAGACAACTCTCGGAAATATATAAAGCGGCGATATCAGCGGGTGTACAGCCAAACCCATATTTGTTGCCGCAAGCCACAGGCGTTCCATCGAACGTCCTCCTTCAAAAAAGTTCTCAAGGTCGGGCTTAGGCAATGTGATCAGGCAAATTGCCGATGCAGCCGATACCGTTCGTTTTGCCAGCATATCCAGCGCCGCACCGCCATCCAGTTCATTGATGGTCCGTACCACGTTAGCATCTTTAATAACACCAAGCGCAGCAAGCTGCGAATTGCTTAATCCCAATGTTTTGATGTCGATGCCATCCCGCGTCTGCTCTGCATCCTCGCTGGTCCAGCGCATTTCGTGGTGTACAAAATCATAATGTCCTTCGCGGTTAAGCAGCCTTACCCGGTCGCAAAAACCGATGATACCCGCCAGTTGTTTCAAAGTCTCATCATCTGTGAACATCTTCACTTCAGCGCCGGGTATGGTTTCGGCTATTGCCGCCAGTTGATCAAAGGTGTTCTGCGAAATCACCGCCTTAGGGGCCTGGTTCCTGTTGGTCACCCTTTTAAATATGGCGTCATCGAGCGTGGCGGGCAATTGACCCCAACTCTCACTATTTGCCGGCCTGAACCGTATCGCCGCAACCAGGTTTGGATCGTTTCCGCCGGGTTTAAATTGATAATACGGCTTCATCCCCATTTTTAAACCATGGATATACAAGTTTTCATAGGCCGCGCCGAATGTAATATACGAAGCGATGTTGTGATAATCTCCAAAAGAAAACGAACGGTACTGATCATGGAACAAATAAAGGGTACCATTTTCATACAGCCATTTCCATGGCTGGTCATTACCGGTTGAAGGTGCGGCACATGCTGCATTGACCAGTTCGCTGATCTGTTCCTTACCGGGTACGGTATCGTTTTGAGCAGAAGCCGGCTTAACTTTAGCTGCGACTTTGCGCATATCTTCGTTGGATAAGGGCCTGAAGGGATTAGCTCGGACCGTCTCGGTTTCCGGCACTTTTTGATCGCTGACGATCTCGTCAAAATCAATATAATATCGGCCTGATGCATGGAACTGGCCGAGCAATATGCGTCGGCAAACATCGGCTCCGGCGGCGCCACCCAGTACTACCGAGCTTGCCAGTTGTGGCCATGTGTTGATGCTCTGCTCCACTTCAACCATTGAGGCTTTCGCGCGCAAAGAAATGTTATCAACCCCCAGC
>DASZWG010000548.1:0-3368 GCA_035546675.1 Mucilaginibacter sp.
AGATAATTACGACATCGACACCATCCGCCGCAATTACGATTTTTACGAACCGAGAACGGTGCACGAGTCGTCGCTTTCGCCCTGCGTGCACGCGGTGATCGCTGCTAAACTGGGTGATGAGGCTCGCGCTTACGAGTTTTACCTTCGCACCTCGCGGCTCGACCTGGACGATTATAACAACGATACCGAAGACGGCTGTCATATCACTTCGATGGCGGGTACCTGGATGGCCGTGGTGCAGGGCTTTGGCGGGATGCGCGTACACGACGGTAAATTGTCCTTCAACCCCTTCCTGCCGGCTAAATGGCAATCGTTTTCGTTCCATATCGGCTTCAGGGGAACGCTGCTTAATATCCGGGTGGATAAAGAGGGCGTCAGGATCAAAAACCTCTCAGGTAATGAAATAACGGTTACGGTTTACGGTAAAGATCAGTTGGTGGATGCCAATGATCAGTTAGTGGTCGAAGCATAATCCCCGGATATGTCCCAAACCACGCCCGATCATAAGCTTATCATTTACCAGTTGCTGCCGCGATTATTTGGCAATACCAAACAGGTGAACAAATACTATGGCTCGCTGGAGGAAAACGGCTGCGGTAAATTCAATGATATTTCGGACAAGGCGCTTGCGGCGATAAAGGCGCTGGGCGCTACCCATGTATGGTACACCGGTGTGATCGAACATGCCACCATGACCGATTATTCGGTTTATGGTATCAAACCCGACGACCCGGATGTAGTAAAGGGACGGGCGGGTTCGCCTTATGCCGTTAAAGATTATTACGATGTTGATCCCGACCTGGCGACAGATGTACGCAACCGCATGAGCGAATTTGAAGCGCTTATCGAACGTACGCATCGTGCAGGTTTGAAGGTCATTATGGATTTTGTGCCCAATCATGTTGCGCGTACCTATGCATCGGATGCACGCCCGGAGGGGGTGCGCGATTTCGGGCAGGATGATGATCGAACAAAAGCATTCAGTCCGGCGAACGATTTCTATTATACACCCGGCCAGGCTTTTGTCGTTCCGGCAGGATACAATCCCGGCGGCGATGGATTCAGCAGTTCGATGAAGGACGGCAGGTTTGATGAAAACCCGGCGAAAGCTACCGGCAATGATGTGTTCAGCGCATCGCCATCGATCAGCGACTGGTTCGAAACGGTAAAACTCAATTATGGTGTCGATTACCTTTACGGGCAGCAAAAGCACTTCGATCCCATACCGCCGCTCTGGAATAAAATGTATGATATCCTTCATTTCTGGAGCGAAAAGGGTATAGACGGGTTCCGTTGCGATATGGCCGAAATGGTGCCGGTCGAATTCTGGGCCTGGGTGATACCTCAAGTAAAAGCCGCGCATCCTTCGGTTATCTTTATCGGCGAAGCCTACAAAACTGACAGGTACCGGGATTATCTTTTTACGGGTCAGTTCGATTATTTGTACGATAAGGTGGGGCTGTATGAGGCGATACGCAAACTGTCCGTTAACGATCCGGGCGCAACGACCTGGGACATCAACAGTATATGGAATAACGACTGCCGCGGTTTCGATGAAAAAATGCTCCGTTTTATGGAGAACCATGACGAACAACGCATAGCATCGCGGTATTTTGCGGGCGACCCCTGGCTTGCGGTTCCGGGTATGATCGTTACCGCAGCGCTGAATGTTGGGCCTATAATGATCTATTCCGGGCAGGAAGTGGGCGAACCCGCTGACGGCGCCGAAGGGTTCAGCGGTGATGACGGGCGTACCTCCATATTCGATTACTGGGGCGTTCCCGAACATCAGAAATGGATGAACGGGGGAAAATTCGATGGGGGCGGTTTATCGGCCAGCCAGAAAGATCTCCGGAATTTTTATAGCAGACTATTAAACCTGGCCAGGAGTGAAGAAGCGTTGCGTTCTGGAAAATTCTGGGAGCTGATGATCGCTAACGAACATCAGCAAGGGTTTGATACCCGGATATACCTGTTTGTTCGCTATACCGGTAAACAACGTATATTAGTTGTTGCCAATTTTAACCGGGAACAGCGCGGATTGCAGGTAATGCTTCCTGCCGATCTGCTGCAATATATGCAAATCACAGGAAGCAGGGAGTTTACCGACCTGCTGAGCGGTGCGAAATATGAGACCGATGATATTTCCGCAGGAATTTATATTACATTGCAGGCTTGCAGCGGCATGCTGCTCAGTTTTTGAACCAATTAAACTATTGAACCTATAAGTTATGGCAACATCAGTTGTGAAAAAGAAGCCAAACTTGTCGTTTTGGCAGATCTTTAATATGAGCTTCGGCTTTTTGGGTATACAATTTGGTTTTGCCCTTCAAACTGGTAATGCAAGCAGGATACTGCAAACCTTTGGCGCCGATGTTGAACATTTATCCTGGTTCTGGCTTGCTGCGCCTATTACAGGAATGGTCATTCAACCCATAATTGGTCATTACAGCGATCGTACATGGACCAAATTGGGACGCAGACGGCCATTTTTTTTGACAGGCGCTATACTTTCAGGACTTGCCCTACTTTTTATGCCCAATTCATCGGCTCTTGCCGTAATAATACCGCCAATCTTTGTAGGGGCCGGTATGCTGATGATCATGGATGCCTCATTCAATGTTGCAATGGAGCCTTTCAGAGCGCTTGTTGCGGATAATCTTCCCGATAGCCAGCATAATATAGGATTCTCGATGCAAACTTGTCTTATCGGTATCGGAGCAGTCGTCGGTTCCTGGCTTCCTTACGTTTTTGCTGAATGGTTTCACATCCCCAAAACGGCGCCGCAAGGCATTGTTCCGGATAACTTATTGTATTCATTTTATGTAGGCGCCGCCGTATTGATTGGTTGTATTTTATGGACGGTGATCTCGACCAAAGAATACCCGCCCGCTGAATTTGCATCTTTCCATAAAGAAGATACAGAAGTTGAAGAACATAAAAGCGGGGCGGCTCAAATCTTTTCAGATTTGGCCAATATGCCCAAAACAATGCGGCAATTGGGGGTAGTGCAATTTTTTTCCTGGTTTGCATTATTTTCAATGTGGGTTTTCACTACTCCGGCAATAGCCGAGCATGTGTATCATCTGCCACAGGGGGATACTACTTCGGTGGAATATAATAACGCGGCTAATTGGGTTAACGTCATATTTGGCGTTTATAACCTGGTATCAGCGGTATATGCATTGTTATTGCCACGTATTGTCAAAAAAACCAGCAGGGTCAAAACACATTCGTTTTCTTTGGCGATGGGAGGGTTAGGCCTTATTTCCATTTATTTTATACAGAACCATTACTTATTATTGCTTTCGATGGTTGGAGTGGGCCTGGCCTGGGGTAGCATATTGGCAATGCCTTATGCTATACTT
>DASZWG010000549.1:0-3561 GCA_035546675.1 Mucilaginibacter sp.
TGCATACGCCGGAAGGCTCATTCCTGAAAAACAAGACGATGGGCTTTTTCGAACAAACGCTCGATCCGTCGCAATTTGTGCGCGTACACCGCTCGTACATTATCAAAATACAGAATATTACCCGCATTGACCCTTACGAAAAGGACGCACATATCGCCATACTCAAATCAGGCGCTAAAATACCGGTGTCAAAAACCGGGTATGCTAAACTGAAACAGGTGTTGGGGATCTGATTTTTCGAACATTCGATTTTCGATAATTTAAATTGCATTAGGGCGTTTATTGATCATTAACCGATCACTAAAGCCGAACCTATGCCCAGATCATTGCTCTTCCTGTTAGTTTTCCTGTTATCCGCAACACATCCTGTTCAGAAGATACCCGACAGCCCACGCGCTGCAAATATTCGTGCCAGGATTTGGCCGCGGCTCCAGCGGGACCTGAAAGCCGCCGGTTTAAGGGATGATCAGCCCGTTTTTATCCGGATATTCAAAAAACCGGGGATACTGGAGCTCTGGGTTCGTTCGGGCAACAGATATAAGTTATTCCGCGAATACCTGGTTTGCACCTACTCGGGCGGTCTCGGCACTAAAAAGCGAAGCGGGGACGGCAAAAGCCCCGAAGGCTATTATACCATTCAGCCCAAACAGCTAAACCCGGTAAGCAACTACCACCTGGCCATCAATATCGGGTATCCCAACCCGCTCGAAAGGCAAAGGGGCTATACCGGGGACGAGGTGATGATACACGGCGATTGCAAGTCGATCGGGTGTTATGCTATGACCGACCCGATGATCGAGGAAATATACACCATGGCGTACGAGGCTTTTTTACACGGACAAAAGACGATACAGGTTGATATTTTCCCCTTCAGGCTGACTAATAAAAACCTTGACGCCTATTCCGAATGGCCCGATTACCATTTTTGGGAACAACTAAAACCAGGATATGATATTTTTGAGAAGACCCATGTTCCGCCGGTGGTAGAGGTGGCTAAAGGGAACTATTCGTTTAAATAGCGGAAAGCTTAAAGCGCAAAGCTGAATAAAATACGGAAATAAAAGCTTTAGCCTTTTAGCTTTTTGCTTTCAGCTTACCAGCAACACCATCCACGCCTCCTCCACCCGGCCTTCATCCAGCAGTTGTTTGGCTTTCAGGTGCAATTGCAGTTCGCGGGTACTATTATCGCCGATAGTGGCGTCCAATATCTCTTTTATTTCGGGCGACTGTGCATAATCATCGGTCTCCTCATCCGACGGCAGTTTTTCCACATTGCCCAACTGGCCGAGGTTGTTACCCGTCAGCACTTTAGAGTTACGAATAGCATAGGGAATGCTGTCAACACCGATACCGATGGTCCGCACCGGTTTTGCAACCTTAAACAGGTTATCCCGGTTTACGCGCGCATACCAGTCACCCCCGAGGCGTGCGGCAAGGTCAAGTTTTTGCTGGTCGATCCTGTTATTCTCGTCCAGTATGCTTTCGCTGATATGCATCAGCCTGATCTCGGCCAGGATCAGGTTGCCCGCGCCCCTGCCTTCGCCCAGCGAAATAACCTGGCTGATCGTGCATTCAAACTGCACCGGCGATTCGGCCACGCGCGGCGGCCTGACCAGTTCCGAAGCAAGCGGTGTAAACCCGGCCTTGATAAACTCATTGACGCCCTTTGGGTACTCCACGCTCGCCAGCGATACCTGCTGTACCATGTCGTAGGTGACGATATTGATCACACACTCCGGCACTTCATGAATGTTTTCCAGCGTATGTTTGTTTGTCGCATCCCTTACTCTCCGCGATGGCGAGAAGACGCACAGTGGCGGGTTAGTGCTGAACATATTGAAAAAGCTAAAGGGGCTCAGGTTCACATTGCCGTCCTTATCTACGGTCGATGCAAAGCAAATCGGACGCGGTGCAATGGTATATTGCAGGTAGTTTTGGAGGTCGGCGGGGGAAATGTTTTTTATGTAGAGCGATAACATATTAAAAACAATATGTCATTGCGAGGAGGAACGACGAAGCAATCTCGTTGCTATGCATATTCCGCATTCATGTTAAAGAGATGCCACGCTATCGCTCGCAATAACAGGTTTGTTATATTTTCTTTAACGCCAGAATCGAAAAATCCGAATCGGCTTTTTTGATCACATTACTCAAAACGCCAAGCCCGGTCACTTCCATTTCAACCAGGTCGCCGGGCTGCAGCCACTGAGGCTGATAATCAGGATCATTCAGTAAACCAGTACCGTTCAATTCCAGGAAACATCCTGTTCCCACGGTTCCCGAACCGATCACATCGCCGGGCAGCACATCACAGCCGTATGCACACCGTTCGATGATCTCGGCAAAGGTCCAGTCCATATCGCCCATGTTCCCGTGCGATACCAATTTGCCGTTCACGCGGCATTTCATATCGAGGCTGTAGTTATTGCCGTTATGGTTCAGTTTGGTCGCTGACTTGTATTGTTCCAGCTCATCAGGCGTCACTAACCAGGGGCCTATCACGGTCGAAAAATCCTTGCCCTTCGCCGGACCGAGATTGAGTTTCATTTCCTCCATTTGCAGGGCACGGGCGCTCATATCGTTCATGATCATATACCCGGCGATGTAGCTGTCAGCCTCTGACGCCCGGATATTCCTGCCCTTTTTGTTGAGCGCCACGGCAACCTCCAGCTCAAAATCGAGCTTCTGAAAATGATCGGGCATACATTCTATTTCACCCACTCCCTGTATGGCGTTGTGGTTAGTAAAATAAAATATGGGGTACTGGTCAAACTCGGGTATCATGGGCACGTTACGGTTGCGGCGGGCCGTCTCTACATGCTGACGGAATGCATAACCATCGCGGCACGAAGTCGGGTGCGGAACGGGCGCGATCAGTTCGTAAAAAAGTTCCTCTTTTGCCTCTATTTTGCCTGAAATAATATCCTCATTCACTTTCCTGGCCCGGTCCATCAATTCCTCCCCTCCCCACAAAAATTCGTTCATATTGTTTGGGATCAGTTTGTGACACGAATTCAAATTATAAATATGCCCGTTGACATAAATGCCCAGGTGCTCGCGGTCTTCAGTTTTATAGGATACTAATTTCATGGACGGATAATTGGTTTTCAAAGCTAAGCTTTGGTTGTATTAGTTGTAGCAGTTGTACTGGTTAAATTAGTCAGGGCTCGGCAATACAACCACTTCAACTAATATAACTAATCCAACTAATGCTATGCTTGCATATTAAATAAATCCGGCATAACTTTGCATTTAATGCTACACATACAGTGTCATTTTCTGTTTTCCCTGGGTCTCACATCAATGAGCGACTCTTCTTCTTTCAGGGATGCTGTGCTTGCCAGGATCGTCTACGCGCAATACTGATTATTTGTTGAAATGTTGTAAAGTTTTAAAGTTGAAAAGTAGTTAAACACCTAACTTTAAAACTATTACAGCTTTGCAATCGTTTTTATAGTAACGCTTAATGCTGTAAGCTGAACTTGATTTAACCTTACAACTTTCCAGCGTTACAACCTTCAAACAACAAAAGACCATGCCCGTATACCATAAATCAGGGAA
>DASZWG010000550.1:0-4221 GCA_035546675.1 Mucilaginibacter sp.
AAAAACTGCCTTCATCCCGCTTCAAGCTGCCGCTGGGTTTCAGGCTGAGCTATTTCCTCGGCGATAACATCATTATCCGGTCCTATTACCGTTATTACTTAGACAACTGGGGAATCCGGTCGAACACGGCAGGCATCGAGATACCCTATAAAATTACGCCCTTCTTCTCTATCTCGCCATTTTACCGATATTATGATCAAACGGCGGCTAAATATTTTGCGCCATACGAGGCGCATAGTCCGAACGATCCTTATTACACCAGCAATTACGAATATGCTAAGCTGAGCAGTAATTTCTTTGGTGTAGGGTTCAGGGTAGCGCCGCCCGCGGGCGTATTCGGATGGCAGAATTTTCATGACCTCGAACTCAGGTACGGGCATTATACCCAAACTACCGGCCTGGTATCGGATGTGATATCTATAAATTTAGGTTTTAAATAATAAATGATTAATAATAAAGTTCTTACGATATGAAACTACTGGCTATTTGTTTGATGACGATGTTCGCACCCAGCGTAAACTGGTTGGGTGATTTTAATACTGCTAAGACTGAAGCAGCGCAAAAACATGAGCTGATCCTGATCAATTTCTCCGGCTCCGACTGGTGCGGACCTTGTATACAGTTGCGCAAGCAAATACTGGAGTCGAGCACTTTTGAAAACTATGCATCCGATCATTTGATACTGGTCCGGGCCGACTTTCCGCGCCAGAAGAAGAACCAACTGAGCAAGGAACAGATGCAGAAGAACGATGCGCTTGCGGATAAGTATAATGCCGACGGTAAATTTCCCTACACATTACTGGTTGATGCCAACGGCCGTGTGCTTAAAACCTGGGACGGTTATCCCGATGAAACTCCCGACCAGTTTGTGGCGCAGATCAGCGACTTTGTTCAGTCCAATTAAAAGATAATTACTTTGATCAGGAAGCCGTTCCCGTCCGGGAGCGGCTTTTTTTATGCCTGTAATTCTAAGTATCTCTACTCGCAAGCTAAAAATTTTCTATCTGAAAATCAGCTAATTAGCATAAATACTAATCGATTAGTTGTAATCCTAATAAATTAGTATCAATTTTATGAAACGAAACTGAAGTCGTACGCGACTACACAAAAAACAACAGTCATGAAAATTCAATTCTCTATCAGATCAATAACCCGGGGCCTGCTTGTTGTGGCGTTTTCGGGCTGCCTGGCCTGCACGGCATTGGCGCAGGTTACTCCTACCGTTCAACCGGTAGTTACTCCCGTTATTACATCTACGGTCGTTTCCACTGTGAACCCGGTCGTAAATCCTGTAGTGAATCCCATTGTCAACCCCGTGGTTGATCCTGTAGTTGTCCCCCCGGTGATAGCCAACGTCGATCCCATTGTTGACCCTGTGGTTGAGCCGGATGTCAATGTCGGCGTAGATGTTAACGTGGTGGGACCGGATATGAGCTCGGGTAAATGGTTCGCCACCATTAAAGGCGACGAACTGCGCATCGAATTTCGCAGCGACAGCGACGACAACAACTGGTCGAGCAATTCTGATTTTAAGCTGAGCGATTTTCCTTCGCTGCCCCGCGGGCATAAGGGCGAATTTTCGCTGAGGCGAGAAGCCGGTACCATCGGGTTCACGGGCATATTTGACGATGATATGGGCTACGGCACCTATAAATTTACGGCCGATCAGTCATTGACCGACTATGCAAAAAGTGCAGGAATAACCGAGATAACCGACCGTACTGCTTTCGGTTTCTTTATGGCCGATGTGAAAAAGAGCTATATCGGGATGCTGGGGCGCAACGGCTACAAGGATCTTTCGGCGCACAACCTGATCGCAATGTCGTCTATGAATGTTGATGAATCCTTTATTCAAAGCTTTAAGGCAGCCGGGCTGACTGATTTGTCAAGTCATCAACTGATCGCCCTTAAATCGATGGATATTACACCCGGTTATATCAAAGGCCTGGAGAAGTTAGGATATAAGGATGTGCCGGTGCATGATGTTATCGCCTTTAAATCGATGAATATCGACGCGGCTTATGTCAAAGGTTTTAATGATATCGGTTACACCAATATTCCCATCCACGACCTGGTGGCCTTTAAATCGATGGATATTACGCCTGCATACATCAAAAGCTTCGAAGCCATCGGCTTTAAGGATATCGCCCCGCACAGTATCATTGCGGTAAAATCCATGGATATTACCCCCGAATATGTAAAAGGATTTCAGAAGCTCGGCTTCACCGATATCCAGATGAACGAGTTGCCCGCGCTGAAATCGACCGGAGTTACGCCCGAATATATCGCCTCAATGCAGGCTAAGGGCTTTAAGTCGGACGACCTGCGCAAGTATATCCGTTTAAAGAATGCTTTTAATTAGAGACCGGGTGTCAGAAGTCTAAGGTCAGATGAACGAACTATTTAATGCTCAAAAAATGAAAAAGATAACCAAAATATTGTTTTCAGCAATTGTTTTGCTTGCAGTGTTTGGCGGCAGAACCTTTGCACAAAAGGACAAAGACGATGATACGCGTTCGTGGAACGGTCATGATCCGGGCACCTGGGATGCCGTAGTAAAAGACGGTATGGTGAATATCGAGTTTTACGGCAGGCACTGGACCGAGGGCAGGAATTTTAACGCAGCCGAATTAGGTACGCTGCCGATGGATAGGATCGGCGTATTCACATTGACGAGAGACGCCGGTAAAATGACCTTTAAAGGCGTTTTTGAAGACCATTTCGGACATGGAACCTACACTTTTGAAGAGAATAAGGATTTCCGGGCTTACCTGCAGCAAAAGGGATACACCGTTGACGACGACCTGATGCGTGCGGTATTCTGCACCGATATCAGCAGGGCTTATTTCGATTTCATGAAGGAGAACGGTTATGCCAATATAACCGGCAGCCAGTTTAAGGATCTGGCCGAACAGGATATGAACCGCAAGGTGATGCAGGATTACTTCGGCCTGTTTAAAGCAGAAGGCTACGGCCGGCAGCCGCTGGATAAGATCGTTGAGTTACGCGAGCATGGTGTTGGCCCGAAATATATCGCCAATCTGCACCGGGCGGGTTACAGTGGTTTTTCGCTGGATAAGGCCGAGGAGTTGCGCGATCATGGCGTGGATGCGAACTATATCGCCACCATCAAAAAAACGGGTTATCCGAACCTTACATTAGACAAAGCCGAAGAATTACGCGATCACGGCGTAAGCCTGCAATATGTAAAAAGCCTGCAGGATATGGGCTATAAAGACATTACGCTGGACAGGGCGGAGGAACTGCGGGATCACGGTGTAAGTTCAAATTTTATCTCGGAAATGCAGCAATTGGGCTACAAGAACCTGACGCTCGAAAAAGCGCAGGACCTGCGCGACCACGGCGTTAGCCCGCAATTTATCAGGAGCATCAACGACCTGGGTTTTAAGGATATCAGTCTTGACCAGGCCGAGGAGTTGCGAAACCATGGTGTAAATGCATCATTCATCAAAAAGATGCAGGATAAAGGCGTCAAAGTGAAAACCCTGGAAGATTATATCAAAATCAGGGATACCGGCTTTGGGAATGATTAGTTTTAAGATTCACATACATTAGTCAACCCAGGCTCCGGTGAAAACCGGGGCCTTTTTGTTGGCTGAAGCTTATCAAAATATAAAAGCGGATAAATCTCTTATCCGCTTTTATAGCCTTAAATTTTAAAGTTCCTATTCCTTACTCCGAAGGACTCCTCAGTTCCTCGGATCCGGCTTATAGTGCAGCTCATATTCGTGCGGTGGTGTGGCGCCCAGCAGGTTTTTTACAAAATAATCCCACCTGCGGCGCATCATGTAATACGAATACTGTCCGTAACCGTGCGGACTATTGGGAAATATGACCAAATCGTAATCCTTGTTAGCCTTTTCCAGTGCTTCAACCACCAGCAGCGTGTTTTCCGGAGGTACGTTATTGTCCATCAGTCCGTGAGCCAGCATTAGCTTGCCCTTCAGGTTTTTAGCGTAATTCTCGTTAGCCTGCGCGGCATAATCCGAGTTGGTCACTAACCCGTCGTAGCGTTCGCCCCAATCATCCTCGTAGTTGCGGTTATCGTGGTTGCCCGATTCGGAAATACCTACTTTGAAGAAATCCGGGTAACGGAACATAGCGCCCGCCGTAGCGAAGCCGCCGCCAGAGTGCCCCCAAATACCCACGCGGCTGGTATCAATATAAGTATAGCGTTCGGCCAATTGTTTAATACCGGTC
>DASZWG010000551.1:0-7652 GCA_035546675.1 Mucilaginibacter sp.
ATGTGCAACGTCGCTCCCCTCATTTTTGACCGCTAAAATATAAAAGCCCCCGCCGGGACAAACTACCACTGCCGTACCAATATTAAAGGCGGGATCGGGTCTGTAAACCGTAAGCGTAGGATGCGATACATCATACGCAAGAGGATCAGTTGCGGATGGCGCTGATTTTTCATTGTAATTCCAGTTTTCGGATCCGGGCGCTGTGCCGTTGTATAATTGTACTACCTTTTGCTGTGCATGGCCGGCAGAAGTGGTCAGCACAAATAATGCGATCAATAATTTCTTCATTATAGTTAAGTTTACCGGTGAGGGGATGCAGTTACAATATTAACTTTTTTGGGGGCTTTGCGGAATTATTTTCAGCTTTTATGGTAACGGTGTGTAAAAAAGTTGTTCCAATTAAACTTTTTGGCCGATCTCTCGTCAGACGGGTAAAATTTCCCGAAGGGAAATACGTACATCTGTTTAAAACGATTGTTATGGCATTATCCCAACCGCAACAAATGTTCAGCAGGCGTTTCATCGCTGTGCTGATCGCGGCAGTATGCCTGCTACCCGCTTTACAATCATGCTCGCATAAAAAGAAAGTCTATCAAAGCAATTGTAATATTGATAAGACCTTTAAGCTGGTCACTTTTAAACAGCTGATCGATCATCTATCGGATTATGACCGGCAGTATATTGAAGTATCGGGCCGCTATGAAGAGGGTAAGGGCCTGTCGGCATTGTTCAGCGACAGCCTGTTTACCGGCAAATCGGATCCTAATGCCTTGTGGGTCAATTTCAGCCAGGATTGCCCGTTGTACCTTACCGGTACGCATAAAGGATTGTTCGAATATGTCGACGGTTCATTCAGCCAGATTAACAACAAACCTGTCGTGATCCGTGGAATGATCGATCTGCACAACAAAGGTTACCGCAACCGATGCAAAGCGACGATAGACAGGGTGAGCTTAGTGAAATTATGATCCTTTTGTTTTCGGCATAATTTATTTTTAGGTACTTTTATTCGTACGGCTAAACCGGCCGTATCGAACCTGATTTAACAGCCATGAAAACCTTCCTCTTTATTTCCGCGGCATGTTTATTATTTGCCGCGTGCAAAAAACCGGTCAAAAAAGCCGCATCGATGTATGAAAGGGCTGAAGATAGCGTGAAATCTTACGTTAAAGGCCACCTGGACGATTCAGCATCCTATCAGCCCGAAGCATTCGGTAAACTGGAAAAGAATTATTCGACCTATCAAAGCGATGACAACTATTTCACCTACTCGGAATGGATCGCACGCTCGGAGGAAAAAAGCGATCAGCAAAACAACCCTGCCTTGTACCGCCAGCGGAAGAAATCCGGTTACTACGATCAGAAATACAAATCGGGATTAGAAAAGATGGATAGCCTGAAGAAGACTTTCAAGCCGGGTTTTATAGGTTACATTATTGCTCACCGGTATAAAGCAAAGGACAATTCGGGCGCTTTGACAGAGCATAAGATGGTTTTCAGCCTGGATACTTCGCTGAGTGTTTTTAAGGCAGCCGATACCAAGTGATCAGACTTCAAGTACCAGCCCGTCGTAGGCCAGGGTGATGTTTTTGGGCAGCAGGCTCAGGATGGCCTGGTGCCGGCCCAGGCGATGGCTGATATGCGTAAAATACGTTTTTTCGGCGCCTATTTCTTTGGCAAAGGCAATAGCCTCCACAAAGGTGAAGTGCGAGATATGTTTTTCGATCTGCAGGGCATTGATAACGAGCGTTTTGGTGCCTTTGATCTTTTGTTTCTCATGATCGGATATGGTTTTGGCATCAGTAATGTACGTAAAGTCGTGGATGCGGAAACCTAAAACCGGCATTTTATAATGCATCACTTCGACAGGCCTGAACGGGACTTTGCCGATCATGAAAGGTTTAAGATCGATGGTGTTCAGGTTTACTTCGGGAACGCCGGGATATTTCATTTCGGCGAATACATAAGAAAATTCACGTTTCAGCGCCTCCTGAACGCGGGTAGTGGCATAAACGTCTATAGCCGATTCCTGCCGGTAATTAAAGGCGCGTATATCGTCCATCCCGGCGATGTGGTCCTTATGTTCATGCGTAAAAACAATGGCGTCGAGGTGTTTTACTTTGGCGCGCAGCATCTGGTAGCGGAAATCGGGACCCGAATCGATCACGATGACTTTGCCTTCGGCCTCGATCAGGATAGAGGAACGCAATCGCTTGTCGTGTGGGTCGGGTGAGGTGCAAACCTCGCAATTGCAGGCTATAACAGGTACGCCCTGTGATGTTCCGGTTCCTAAAAAAGTAATGGTCACAACTGCAGCCGTGTTTGTTTGAGTTGATGTAAATAAGCTGTTTGTTTTTCGTCGAGCAGGCTGTAGTCGAATTCCATTTCACGGATCAGCTCAGCCAGGGCGTTGATCCTGCTCTCTAAGTTCGAAAACTTGTTCACTACCACCACCTTGCTGCTCAGCAGCATACAAGCGCCTGTTTTAAAGTTACCTTTTTCGTACCTCACCTTATAACCAGCCGTGCGCAGCAGCATTTCCAGTTTTTCAAGGGTATGGGCAGTGATCGTCAGCATCAGTCTCAAAAGTAACCAAAATAGAGCGGAGATGCGAGATCTGAGCGGCGAGATTTTGTAATTTTTTCATCAGACGCTCCCCTCTGACGCTGTTTGTATTTCAGGTTTTTGAATTTTTGAAGAGCGACTTTCCGTAAACCTTGCTCATACGCTTCATTACGAATTTTTTGGGCAGGAATTTGATGATCACACTTCCGAAACGATTCATAAAACCGGGGATATGCGTCAGCTTGCGGTTTTGAAAAGCGTAGATCGCCTCCTTTGCCGCCTGCTTTACGGGCATCAGCCAGCCGCGCAAATCATTGAATTTTTCCCCTTCCGTCATTTCGGTCACAATGCCGCCCGGGGTGTAAACTGTGATAGAAAAGCGATCATTTTTTAGTTCGTGCGAAAGCGCTGTAGCGAAGCTGAGGATATACGATTTAGTACCCGAATAAGCCGCCTGATAGGGGACAGGAAAGATCGCAGCCATGCTCGAAACGATCATCAGTCCGCCTCCTTTGCCGGTGCTTTCAAAATGATTCACCAAACGGTTGGTCATGCGCGTTACGCCGACCACATTGGTTTGCAGCATCATGTCGAAATAGTCCCAGTTCAGTTCATGGTGCTTCCCGAAATAGGTGATTCCTGCATTTAATACAGCGCCGTATAATTCTTCACCTTCCAATGCTTCATCCAGGGCGCGGTCCACTTCATCCAGTTTAGACAGGTCGGCAACGATTATCCGGGCCTTTACCGTTGTTTCAAGCTCGGCTTTCAGCTTTTCGAGCTTTTCCATGCGCCGCGCCAGCAGGATCAGATTGGCCCCATGCCTGAACGCCAGTTGCCGGGCCATTTCCTCACCCAGTCCGGCCGATGCCCCGGTAACCAGTATCCATTTGTCTTTAAAATGCAGCTTAGCCATGCCGGGCATAAAGCTAAAGAATATTGTCGTAATCGTAATTTTTCGGAACGGATGAATTTGCAGAATGCTTAATATTGTAAAGAACAGATCACGGGGTTCTCTCAAACCTGTCAAACTGCTTATTTAATAAACCTGTTATGAAGAAACTATTGCTAACGTTCATCCTGCTCGCACTTACTATTTATGTCTTTGCACAGCAGGATACCACAAAAACCTATGCCGAGCGCCTGGGCTGGCCCAAAGGCGCCAAAGTGCTGATCATGCATGTGGATGATGCCGGTATGTCGCACGATTCTGATATGGGTGTGGAGGAAGCGACCGGGAAGGGGGTGGCCACTTCTACAAGCGTGATGATGCCTTGCCCCTGGGTGCCCGAGATCGTTCAGTATATTAAAGAACATCCTAACCTGGATGCGGGTTTGCACCTCACGCTCACTTCCGAATGGAAAAATTACCGTTGGGGACCCCTTGCCGGAAAAGCGAATGTGCCGGGTTTGGTGGATAAACAGGGCTGTTTTTATTCAACAGTGGCAGGGGTTTATTTCAGCGCGACGCCTGAAGAAGTGGACAAGGAAATTCGTGCGCAATTGGACCGTGCCCTGAGTATGGGTTTTAAACCAACGCACCTCGATTCGCACATGGGAACACTGTTCGCCAAAGATGCTTACTTAGAGAAATACATTCAGTTAGGTGTCGAGAAACAGATACCGGTAATGTTCCCCGGCGGCGATGATAACCTTTACCGGTCGGAAGCTAAAGCCGCTACCATCGCACAACTGAAAAAGGAAGGCAAGTACAAGGAAGGTATGGTTATTCCCGATCCGCCCGAACTGGCCAAAGCCAAAGCGATAGGGAAAAAGATATGGAATGCAGGTTTACCAGTACTGGACGATCTGCACAATTCGAGCTATGACTGGAACATGCCCGATATCGAACATAAGACCGATGCGCAGATACAAAAATGGTATACAGATCATTATATTGAAAGCATCGGCCGGCTTAGTCCGGGCCTTACGATGGTGATCATGCACTGTACCGACCCGACGCCGACTTTTAAATACATCTGTAACGAAGGGAAAAAGCGTAAAGGCGACCTGATGGCCATGCTGGACCCGCGGCTGAAGGAGTTTCTGCAAAAGAATGGTTATATCCTGACCACCTGGCGCGAGGTAATGGAAAGAAGGAAGAAGGCCGGAATGGATGAAAAATAACAGAAATTATGGAAGACCGGAAGGAATTTATTTGCCAGTACATCAGGCAGCATAAACTGGCCGTAGTATCAACGGTTAATGAAGATAACCGCCCCGAGTCGGCGCTGGTTGGCATCGCAGTTTCCGATTTTGGCGAGATCATATTCGATACCGTAACATCTTCAAGAAAATACGGCAATATTGTGCATAATCCGCACGTTGCCGTTGTTATAGGGTGGGAGGATGAAACTACGCTGCAATACGAGGGCAGCGCTGAAGTGCTGAATAATGATATGGCATCTGACAATTACAGGGAGATCTACTACGCCGCCTGGCCCGACGGCAGGGAACGCGCCGAGACCTGGCCCGGGCTTGTCCATATAAAGATCACGCCCAAATGGGCCAGGTATAGTAATTTCGACCCGCCTGCTGTTATTGAAGAGGTCTCATTTTAGTTTTTAGAAAGAAACATGTATCGTTGGTCAGAAAATATACGTATTGACCATAAGCGCCGTTCATATTGCTGAAACGCTTGAATTATAAAACCGATTTTATGAGATATATTTTTATCCTTTTATGCGTCATCCTTTTTGCATCCTTCATTGGGTCATGTTCAAAAGGCAATGATATTCCCACAGAAGTGAGCCCTAAACTGGACACCAGCAGTACACTGATCAGCAATACGGAACTTGTCGGCAAGTGGAACATCCTGACCGATTCGCTTTCATTCCAGGGTAACAATACCATGTATCATGGAACCTCCGCCGATCATTATATTTTCACTAAGTATGGCAATATGTATGTGAAAGAAAATTTTGGCGGCAGTGTCATCGATACAGCCATTTATGGTATTTCCTCAAGCAATGTTTTAAACTGGCTTAATATTTATACCAATGTGAATGGGGTTGCGAGCACATCGCCTACTAATTCGCCTCCCTTCAGTATTGTATTAGACGCAGATTCGCTGACACTGACTTCGAATGTTTCCACCTCGACCGGGCAGCGTTACGAACAAATAAAATTTATTAAGCAATAGTTGAAGAAAACAGACGGATTCGTCAGTTTTTAAAAACAGTTAACTATTATGTTAGTTGTTTTTGCATACATTTATTTCGTTGATACCTAAACCTTATCTTTTTCCCCTGTGGTTTAGTTACCCCTGGTATCAACAGCTTATCGCAGGTCGACAATTTCGACCCCCGGATGTTCCTTTTTGTCGTAGGTAAAGATATTTTCCGGAAGCTTTACATTTGGAGTGAAACTCGTGATGGTGTAGGTATATCTTGCTCCGCTTTTATCAAAGATCAATGCGCTGTATATCTGCTTTTTGACTTTGTCTATCGATAACCTGATCTTAAAGAAGGGCGTATTGGCGGCTTCGGGCGAGAGATCGATCGACTGGCAAACCCTGCCGTCAATATTATAATCGCCGGTATAAAGGTACTTATACCCATGTTCGTAGAAGGTGAACAGTTGGGCCGGGCTAATATTATTGTCACTGTGATCGACATCGCTCAGGTCTGTTTCCTTATTTTTTTTTACGTACGTCCATTGGCTTTTGCCATCGCTGATGATTTCCTGGGCCACACCGGTTTTATCCGTGGGATCATTGATGATCACCCTGAATTTATTGGCTTTGGGCTGAGCGATAACAGTACCAGTCTGTGTATCCCTCATATTGGCAACCGGGTCGTCGATCTTAAAGCTGAAATCGGCCTTAATGATATTATAAGTTTTGTATTTAAGGGCGACCGCATGCATGATCTTTGCCGCATCTTTGTCTTTTTGCGCAAAAGCAATGGTATATGTCAGGATGATGAGCAGGATTGATATTATTGGTTTTTTCATTTTTTTAGGTTTCGATGACTGCAATTCATGGTTTTCCGGTGTCAATATGTACTATCGGCCATGGACTATGGACATTCTAAATCTCAAATTGTTTTTTGCAGGCTTTCCAAATGTTTTTCGAGGCTGTATTCATCGCTGAATAGCACTTCACGCGCTTTGCTGCCTTCAAACGGGCCGACGATACCGGCGGCTTCCAGTTGGTCGATGATACGCCCGGCACGATTATAACCCAGTTTCAGTTTTCGCTGGATGAGCGAGGTTGAACCCTGCTGGTGTATCACGATGAGCCTTGCAGCCTCCTCGAACATCGGGTCGCGGTTTTCCGGGTCGAAATCTTTGGCGTTACCGGCCTCGCCTTCGCCGGCGTATTCGGGCAACAGCAATGCACTGGGATAGCCGCGCTGCCCACCAATAAACTCGGATATTTTTTCTACCTCCGGCGTGTCTACAAAGGCGCATTGCAGGCGTATCAGGTCGCTGCCGGTCGACAACAGCATATCTCCGCGTCCGATCAGTTGGTCGGCGCCGCCGCTATCGAGTATCGTACGCGAGTCGATCTTTGACAGCACGCGGAACGCCAGCCTCGACGGGAAGTTGGCTTTGATGGTACCCGTAATGATATTTACAGACGGCCTCTGCGTTGCGATAACCAGGTGAATGCCTACAGCACGCGCTAACTGGGCCAGCCTGGCAATCGGCATTTCAACTTCTTTTCCGGCTGTCATCATCAGGTCGGCAAACTCGTCTATCACCAGCACAATAAAGGGCAGGTAACGGTGTTTTTCCGGGTCGCTTATCTTGCGGTGGATGAATTTCTGGTTATATTCCTTCAAGTTGCGTACGCCGGCGTCTTTCAGCAAGTCGTAGCGCTGGTCCATTTCGATACACAGCGAATTCAGCGTGTTAACCACTTTTTTGGTGTCGGTAATGATGGCGTCTTCAGCATCGGGTAGTTTAGCCAGGTAGTGTCTTTCGATCTTTCGGAACAGCGTCAGCTCCACCTTTTTCGGGTCTACCAGCACGAATTTCATTTCGGCGGGATGCCTCTTGTACAGCAGTGATATGAGAATGGCGTTGATTCCCACCGATTTACCCTGGCCTGTAGCCCCGGCAACCAGCAGGTGGGGCATCTT
>DASZWG010000552.1:0-4346 GCA_035546675.1 Mucilaginibacter sp.
ACCAGGGCGGCCCAGGTCATTACCGCGATGGGCGGTAAATGCCATGCCATGCCGGGCGATGCATCGGACATTGAATTTATTCAGCAAATGGTGGATGAAGCGGTTAAAAAGTTTGGCTTTGTCACCATCGCTATCGCCAATGCGGGCATTACTTCTTATGGAGAGTTCCTGGATTATAAACCCGAAGCGCTGCAATCTGTCATCAGCCTCAATATTATTGGGAGTTTCTTTCTTGCCCAAAAAGCGGCACTGCAAATGAAAAAACAAGGCAGCGGCGGAAGCATATTGTTCATGTCGTCGGTTACCGGCTGCCAGGCGCACAATCATTTGGTGCCCTACGGAATGACCAAGGCCGGGCTCCAAATGCTCGCTAAAGGACTGGTGCTTGAGCTATCGCCAATTAATATTTCGGTAAATGCTGTAGCCCCCGGCGCAACGCTTACCGAACGGACCTTAGAAGATAAGGATTACGCAAAAACCTGGTCGCATTTAACCCCGATGGGCCGCGCTGCAACCGTTGGGGACGTAGCTAATGCAGTGCTGTTCCTGGTTTCGTCTGAATCAAGGCATATCACCGGGCAAACCATTGTGGTCGACGGCGGCTGGACGGCGACCAGCCCTTCGCCGTTTTAAGATCGGTTGTGATATGGTTAAGAAAATATCCTGGTCGGCAAAAGTGAATTTCAGCCGGTCGAGCGGGATATGGCTCCCCAGGCTCTTAAACATGACATAATAAGACGGTACGGCTTCGTACCGTTCCGCAAATAGGGTTGAAAGGCGGGTTTGGTGACAGGTATGGAAATGTATTTCAGCCAATCCGAGCCTGAACGCCAGTTTTTTCAGTTTCCTCATCACTTCATCAAAATCCTCTTGCTGGCAATCCATATCGCCGATGATAAGGTTGTTTTTTATCCTGATCCACAATAAGGCTTTATCGATGCGGATCACGTACGAATCGTGATAGGTTTTGTAATTCATATACAGTGCATTCCGGTTTACGCCGCCAAAGCCGTCTTTGAACACCGAATTTTCGATCCCCTTCTGCTGAACCAGGTACTTATCCAGTATTTTCTGTTGGTATTGTTTGAATTTCCTACCGATAAAAGGCAGCTTCCGTATCATTTTTTCAGTAGAAATTGTACTGACCGGAACAATATAACAGTCCATACTCTCTGTCATCTGCCATTTGAGCCTTACCAGGAAAGTATGCAGTGAAGTTTGGTTCGGGAAACCAAATACCAGGCTTATGCCCTCCTCGGCGCACAGATCAAGCGTGAGATTGGCCAACTGAACGAACAGGCCCTTGAACTGGTATTTCGGATGCGTCATGGCATCGGCCGACTGGGCGGCGAGTATCAGTTGGTCCTGGTAGCGGATAAAACAGGGAATAACCCCGTAATAGGCAATAGGGTTACCGTTCTCGTTATAAGCAAGATAGCCGATATATTCGACCCCGGTATAGGATGTGTCATATTTTTTGGCGAAGTAGCCCGGAGGGTACGGTCTGCGGTAAACAGCATTATGCAATTTATCGAGCGCTTCAAAATTCTTTTTGCTTAAGCGTTCAATATGGTAACCTTTTCTTTCAAAAACCTCGCTCATCGCGCAGCTGCCTGGATTGACTTCGTGTAAAAATAAAGATACTACTTCGGTATGTATTTGTAAATGTATCGGAATATTCTCATCGGAATAAATGAAATTTGATAAAAGTAATGAGTTGACAGACAGAAAATTAAATATTTGTCTGATCGCATTATTTTATTTAAGGCAACCTTTGACCGCTATTGTCCGTGTTACAGGCAGATAAGGTTGATTTATTAAGCACACAGGTAACATCCCAATGGGTGAGGAACAATTACACCAATTGATAAGGGGCTGTATGAGGCAGGAACGTGCCAGCCAAAAAATGCTGTACAAGACATTCTATGGCTTCTCGATGGGGATTTGCCTGCGTTATGCGAATAACCGCGATGATGCGGCAGAGATCATGAATCAGGGGTTTTATAAAGTATTCACGCGTATCGAGACGTATGATATTTCGAAACCCTTTATGGCCTGGCTGGGCAGGATCATGATGAACGCTTCCATCGATCATTACCGCAGCAATATTAAAAGCTCGCTGCACGATGACCTGGAAACCGCCGGGCACATCAGCGATAATGATCCGGCTGATAAAAAGCTGGTTTATGAGGAACTGCTGGCCATGGTGCAGCGGTTACCCACAGCTTACCGGACGGTATTCAACCTGTTTGCCATAGAAGGATATACGCACGAGGAGATCGGCGAGATGCTGGGTATATCGGCAGGGACGTCAAAATCGAACCTGCATAAGGCCAGGCACAAGTTAAAACAGATGATCGCTCAGGAAGACATGCCTGATCAAAGAAATAATTACAATAAGGATATTAATTATTCGCCCATTGCGGCCATCAGTAAGATTGAAAAACCTGGAGTGATCTTTAACAAAAATATTAGGGAATGAAACCAGAAAGGGAAGAGAAATTGGATGATCTGTTCAGGAAGGGTCTTGGCAGTCCCCCCGATCAGCCTGCATACAGCGAGGCCGACTGGGATGCCATGGAACGGATGCTTGATAAGCGGAAAAAACGTTCGGCGATGATCTATTGGCTCCCGGTGGCGACGAGCGCCGCTGCCATACTGTTAATTTTTATGGGTTGGTGGATGATGAGAAAACCTGTTAAGCCTGCGGTGAACGGAAATACCCTGACCGCCAACCCCCGTGTTTCAAAACATCAGGAAGAAAAGCATCCCGGTACAAGCGGCGGCACCATACGGCAAGTGACAGATGGCAGCGAAAAGAAAATATCACCCCCTGTCAATTATGCAGCGATCCCCGCCCGCAGCGGGGATACAAAAAAAACAGATCGTTCTTTACCTTATCTGCCGGTGGGAGCCGCCGCGAAACTACCGGCCGGTGGTAAGGAAAATATGATCGCTCAGACAGGCAATCCTGTTGCATCCGGCAAAAAAGATATCGGTACTGCGGATGGTACGACCAGTCAGCCGGGGAACGATAACGGCGTATCTACCAAAAAAGACCTGGGTAGCGCTGACGTTACCAAAACGAACTCTGCCGCCGCTGTTGCACAGGTTAATCCCGGTGATAAACATTCAGGTACTGCGGACAAGAAAAATCCGGGCACTGCAGACGAAAGCCAAACGAACTCCGGCTCAGAAATTGCACAAGTTAAGCCCAATGATAAACACCCGGGCAGTTCAGATAAGAAAGATCTGGGTACAGCGGATAACACCAGGCCCAACAGGGCGGTACTGGCCATCAGCGCTATAGCATCGTCTGACATGAACGGCGTCAACTCGTTTGGCGGCAAACTGGGGGGCAACTTCGGCGGAATGGTATCAGTTACCTTTGCCCGCAAATGGACGATCAGCACAGGGGCCATGTATTCTATCAAACCGTACTCAACGCCGTTTAGCGCCTATCATACAACTCATCAGTTTAGTGTAAATCCGTCAAGCGTCGATGCGAACTGCCGGATGATCGATATCCCGCTGAATATCAACTACCAGGTGTACAGCAAAGGTGCGAACAGGTTTACGGTCGGCACGGGTTTATCGTCGTACCTTATTATGCGCGAGGATTATCATTTTAACTACAGCAGTAACAGCAATTACAATTATAATACCGGGCCTTCGGGATACAGTATCATCAATAAAAATCATAATGTGTTAAGTATCATGAACCTCGACGCCACTTTCGAGCATCGCATCAGTTCAAGGATGGGCATTATGGTTCAGCCCTACGTCAAGGTTCCTTTATCCAATGTTGGCGAGAGCCAGGCCAAACTGCAATCGACGGGTGTAGCCGTCGGCCTGAGCTGGGACATCAACGCACTTCGAAAACCAAAATAATATGAAATATATCGGTATGATTTTACTTGTTCTGTTGGGTATCCACAGGGCAGGACAGGATATCTATGTCTGTAAAAATGCCGGGGTGAACCTGTATTCGAGTGCCCCGATCGAGGATATCGAGGGCAATTCAAACGCCGGGGTATCGGTTTACAATGCCTCGACAGGCGAGTTTGACTTCAGCGTTCCGATCCGGTCTTTCCATTTTGCCAAATCGCTGATGGAAGACCATTTTAACGAGGATTACATGGAAAGCGATAAATATCCCAAAGCCATGTTCAAAGGCAAAATGCAGCCTATGCCCGACTTGGGGAAAGACGGCAATTACCCGGTCACGGTGGCCGGCGAACTGGATGTGCACGGTGTAAAACAGGTCAGGACGATCACTGGTATGGTGAAGGTTAAAGGCGGCAATGTGACCATGACATCCGAATTCATGGTTCGATGCGAGGACC
>DASZWG010000553.1:0-10497 GCA_035546675.1 Mucilaginibacter sp.
CAAAACGAAAATGCACCTCGATTAATTCGCCCAGTACCCCGCTTTCGATCACCTGCTTCACCGACATAAAATCACTGTCCCAGCGCCGGTTCTGGTATACCATCAGATGCCTGCCGGTTTGCCGCGCCAGATCGTACAGGCTTTTGGCTTCTTCCGATGTAACTACCAGGGGCTTTTCTGCCAAAACATTTTTACCGGCTTCCAGCGCCCTCGCGGTAAATTCATAATGCGTATGGGGAGGCGTGTTAACGATGATCAGCTCGATCTCATCATCTTTCAGTAATTCACCGATCGCATCATAGCTCACAATGCCGGGGTAAGTTTCGGCTGCCTTCTTCTCGTGACGCTCAACCACGGCCTTTAATGCAAAACCGGGGTTCAGGTGTACGAACGGCGCATGAAATACCCTCCCCGACATGCCGTATGCCATTAATCCGGTTATGATTGGTGTTGCCATATCCTTGTCTGTTTTTGATGTAATTTACATGCCATCCCCGTCATCATCCGCTCCTATAGGCGAGCCGTCGGGCATGTTTACCGCCTTTGCAGGCTGAAATTTATCCGGGTTGCTTTCAAACTCGCTGATCTGCGATAAGCCGAACAGCAGGCTTGCCTTCTGATCGTCGCCGGCGGTTGCCAGCGATTTGTTCATCCACTTTTTCAACTCATCGATCTGCAGCAGGGTTATTCCCCGCACACTTTCCGGCGCCGAAGTTGTCGCCGCAAGCGTAAGTAATTGTTTCAGCGTCAAACTGTTTACCAACCGCTGCAATTCTCCTTTATAGCTGGATTGCTGCGGGGCCTTCCAGGTTTGGGCGATCAGTTTTTGAAGCACTGCCTCCAGGCCCGGCTGTGAAGCATCGCGTGCATGGTATTCAACCAAACGCGCCGCCCGCTCGGGCTGCAGCATAAATTCGAGCGTATTGCCTGCCGCTGATTCGGCCGCCGCTATCGGATCGAAAGTAACGCCGGTGCGCGATTTAAATGTCTCTCTCGTTCGGGGATAACCGATAGGCCGCGGCGGTATTTTTTGGATCAGTTTTTCCGGCAGCGCCAGGGCATCCGGGGTAATGGTTCCCATCAGCGCGTTGAAGGCCTTCCATTGCTCGGCCGGGGGTACAAATCTGGTGACGGTCTGGCCGTCGTTCTTCACAGCGAATGTATAATACAATCCGCCCAGCATTTTGGATGCCGCTTCCACCTGGTAGCGATGCATCAGGTACATCGGCACCAGTACTTCCTCCAAAGTCGCCATCGGCGCATCCTGGCGGATGGCCTTTTCCGAAAAGTTATCGAGCACATGCCTGCGTATCACCATCAGCCGGTTCAGCTCATCGGCAGCGTTCGTTCCGGAATCCCAAAGATGAGCCTGCGGGTGAGCGCTGCCCGCCGGACGGGCGTCGTCATCCGAAATAAACAGGTAGCCTTCTTTCAGGGTTTCGGTTATCATATTTTTCAGCGCTTCGTCCTCGTTGGTCCCTGCCGGGAAATCCTGGTAGCCGTACATGATGGCGCGTTTATCCCAGCCGCCAATACCCGTAGCATAGGCTTCGGAAAGATCGATGGTACCGTCGGGCTTCAGGCTGAACACCGGTGGCGGATAATCCATCACCGAAGCCCGGTTGTTTACACTGGCGGCAAAATTATGCTGTAATCCCAGTGTATGGCCCACCTCATGAGCGGCAAGCTGCCGCAGCCGTGCAAGCGCCATCTTCATCATCGCATCGCTCACGGGCTTACCGTCCTCGTAGGGCTGTACTAATCCCTCCGCGATCAGGAAATCCTGTCTGTCGCGCAGCGACCCTAAGCTAACCTGGCCCTTAATGATCTCGCCGGTCCGCGGATCGACAATGGATTCGCCGTACGACCAGCCGCGTGTTGAACGATGCACCCACTGGATCAGGTTGTAACGGATATCCATCGGGTCGGCATCTTCGGGCAAAAGTTTTACCTGGAAGGCATTTTTGTACCCGGCTGCTTCGAAGGCCTGGTTCCACCACGAGGCTCCTTCCATCAGCGCCTGCCGTACCGGTTCGGGCGCTCCGCGGTCCACATAATACACAATCGGTTTAACCGGTTCGCTCATTGCCGCCGAAGGATCCTTCTTCTCGAGCCGGTGGCGGGTAATGAAGCGCTTGACGATGGGCTGATCGATCGGCGTTGCATAATCCATGTACTGTATGTCGAAAAAGCCGGCACGCGGGTCGAACTTGCGGGGCTTGTAATTATTATCCGGCAGCCGGATAAAAGAATGGTGCATCCTTACCGTAACATAGTTGGGGTCGGGCGTAACCGAGCTGATCTCCTGCCCGACGCCGGTCCCGGCCAGCGTGATAATGGCCTCGAATTCGGTATTATCGGGAAAACTCTTGGTGTTTGGAAGATAAATAGCCGAACGGCTTTCGTCGGCATGGTAATTACCCTGCCGCGCATTCTCCAGCTTGCGCGCTACCTGGTGACTGTCGCGCAGCAAAAAATGGGTCATATCGACCAATACCTTGTCACCGTCCTGTGCTTCGACTTTAAAGCCCCATAGCACCGACTGCGCAAATGCTTCCTTTACCGATTCCCTCTCATCAGGATTATCGCTTACAGCCCTGTAAGCATAATTAGGTTCCACGAGCAGCACTTTATCACCGATGCGGATAAATTTGACGATACGCGAATCGCCGATCTGTCCGCGGTCCATGCCCAAATCGTTCGAGCCGACACCCGCGGGAAGCGAGTTTACGTACAGGAACTCATCATTGAACCGGTCTATCTCCAGGAATATCTGCCCGGTCTTGTCATCCCAATAAAAATTGAAATACCCGGAATATTTGGTCATTCCTTTGGTTTTGGCTTCAATATCGGCCGGGTTCTGCGCCCTGGCAGCAAAAAAGATGCCTGCAAAGAAAAATACAAGGAGAAGGCGGAGCGTTTTCATGGTGTGCATCAGATTGGCACACTAAAGTATTGTTTTGATCAGGTTTATCCAATTTATGACGAAAAAGAAAAAAGACCAGGTCCAGAACCCGGTCTTTTTCATCTTAAAAACAATTCTATCGTGTATTACTTCATACTTGCTTTTATAGCTTTGATCGAATCGAGGTGCATTTTAAGCGTGGGTAATGTTTTATTAACGAAAGCTTTCAGGGTAGAATCCTGTACGCTGGTAGAAGCATCTGTAAATAATTTCACAGCGCCTTCATGACCCTTAACCATAGCATCAACGTAAGCTTTATCGAATGACTTTCCCGATTTTTTGCTCAGCTCATCTATTTTTTTCTGAGAATCAGCATCGGGTGCAGAAGGCAGGGTGAGGTTTTTGGCTTTGGCGATCGAAGCAAGCTCATCCCCGATCCTCGAGTGATCGGTCACCATCATGTTCGCAAAATTTTTGATACGGGTTGTTGCAGCTTTTTGCGCCGCTACTTTACCCAATTGCACTTCGGTCATACCGTCGTTCGCCGCCGTTACAGCAAAAGTTGAATCTCCTTTACTAACAGGGGCCGTGCTTGCGGCCGCTTTAGCCGAGCTGTCGGCTGATAAACTGGTACTGTCCGTGGCAGAAGAGCTGCCCTGGCCTTTGTTCTTACAGGCCTGGAAAGCAAAGACTGAAAGAACGGCAAGCATTAAACTTAGCTTTTTCATAATGAGTGTATTTTTTATTGATTAACGTTTGTTTAACAATGCGTATTACTTTAAGTTTTAGTGTATTTATATCCGGGCTTTCACCATTTTTGTTGACTAAGTTTTATTATTTTTGGCCGATCAAAAAATTAACTGACATGAATTTCCCCGCTGAATTAAAATACACCAAAGACCACGAATGGGTAAGGGCCGAAGGATCAGAAGCCTACGTAGGCATTACCGAATTTGCACAGCGCGAACTGGGCGATATTGTTTACATCGATATTACCTCGCTGGGAAAGGAAGTGAGCAAAGAAGAAGTGTTCGGTACAGTTGAGGCGGTGAAGACCGTTTCGGACCTGTTCATGCCGGTTACCGGTACGGTTACCGAAGTGAACCCCGAGCTTGACCGCCAGCCCGAACTGGTGAACACCGACCCCTATGGCAAAGGATGGATGGTAAAGATCACCCTGAAAGATGCATCCGAGGTGGATGGTTTGCTGTCGGCCGAAGCATACCAGCAGTTAATAGGCGAATAACAACCAGGCAAGATATCAGAGAGGCTCGTTTTGAACGGGCCTTTTTATTGCATTGCCCCGGCAATAAAGCAACAAATATCTTAGTTTATACCGTATAAGCTTTTACTGGCAACAGTCTCCCCGTAATCGATCATGAAAAGAGTTAAATACGTTTTATTATTCGTCGCCGCCGTCAGTCTTTCGTCCTGCGGCATAGTCAAAAAAGGGTGCGGCTGCCCGCATTTCGGCAAGATCAAGACACCTGAAACAAACCATACAGCCGTTCGCTACGCTTAGATCTCAGGTTTATGTAAAAAAGTGACTAATATCATTTATTCTTATTTGGATTTATTTTAAATAAGGTATACATTTGTCGTCACACATAATTTGGAACATGAAGCTTTCGCAACTTGAAGTAGGAGAAACCGGGATAGTTAAAGAATTTACCGATCTTGAGATGTCGGTAAAACTGATGGAGATGGGATGTTTACCCGGGGAGCGCATCACCGTATCGCGCATCGCTCCTTTAGGCGACCCCATTGCGATTCATGTCTCCGGCTACCAGCTCAGTTTACGCAAACAGGAGGCTTCAACCATCATCCTTCAATAAGCTTAATTTGACAAGTGAAGACTGATATAAAAGTTGCGCTTGTAGGAAATCCAAATACCGGTAAATCGACGCTCTTTAACGCTTTAACCGGGCTCAATCAGAAAATAGGAAATTTTCCGGGAGTTACGGTCGATAAGAAAACCGGCATTTGCGAGCTTCCCGACGGCCGCAGCGCCGAGATCATTGACCTGCCGGGAACGTACAGCCTGTACCCGAAAAGCCGCGACGAATCCATTGTATTTTCCATCCTGGCCGATAAGGCCAACCTGCACAGGCCCGACCTGGTTGTGGTGATACTGGACGCTTCCAACCTGAAGCGCAACCTGCTGCTCTATACCCAGGTGGCCGATCTGAAAATACCCGTCATCATCGCGCTGAACATGATGGATCTGGCCAAAAAGGCCGGAACCAGCATCGACGTGAATGCCATCGCACAAAAACTGGGCGTTCCGGTTGTGCCGATATCCGCCCGCAAGATGGAAGGCATCGGCGAGCTGAAAAAAACCATCACTTTTGCCAATAAGGTTGCCCTGCAGCAGGATACGATCGACGTGCAGGCCCTGGCGCCGCAACTGATCGCACAAATCGGGGCCGAAATGCAGGTAAATAACCCCTATTTTGCGCTGCAACTGGCACACCAGCACGAAACACTTAAATTCCTGACCCCTGGAGAAAGCGACCGCATCGAGGAACTGGAACAGGAGTTCAGCTTTCACTCTTCACAAGCCCAGGCGTCGGAGACCATAGCACGGTACAACTTTATTAACGATCTGCTTTACGATACCGTGAAGCAAAAAACAACTGCTCACGACGAAACGGCTAGCAACAAGATCGACAAGATACTGACGCATAAAACCTTCGGGTTTATCATCTTTTTCGCGATCCTGCTGTTCATGTTCCAGTCCATCTTCGCCTGGTCGGCCTACCCCATGCAACTGATCTCCGATTTCTTTGTATGGGCACAGTCCTCACTGCACCGCATATTACCGGCAGGCCCCCTTACCAGCCTGGTAGTGGACGGTGTAATGGGCGGCCTGAGCGGCGTAATGGTCTTTATACCGCAGATCGCTATCCTGTTCGGCTTTATTTCGATACTGGAAGATACCGGTTATATGGCCAGGGTCACCTTTATGATGGATCGCATTATGCGCAAGGTAGGGCTCAACGGCAAGTCGGTTGTACCCCTGATAGGCGGGTTTGCCTGTGCCGTGCCTTCGATCATGAGCACACGCAACATCGAGAACTGGAAGGACCGTATGATCACCATTATGGTAACCCCGCTGGTTACCTGCTCGGCGCGGTTGCCGGTGTACACGCTGCTGATCGCGCTGGTGGTGCCCAACCGCAACGTTTGGTGGATATTCAACCTGCAGGGACTGGCGCTTACGGGCATGTATGTATTCAGCCTGGTATCGGCGGTTACAGTGGCCTTCGTGATGAAGTACATACTGAAGGCACGCGAACGCGGCTATTTCATTATGGAGCTGCCTGTTTACCGAATGCCGCGCTGGAAAAACGTAGGTCATTCCATGTATGAACGGTCTAAAACATTCGTCCTGCAGGCGGGAAAGGTTATCATCGCAGTTTCGGTGATCCTGTGGGTACTGGCCTCGTACGGGCCGGGCAATCGTTTCGAACGCATCGACCAGAAATACAGCCGGCCGCAATACACACAGAACCTGAAACCAGACGATCTGCAAAGGAAGATCAAATCGGAGAAGCTGGAGAACTCGTACGCGGGTATGCTGGGTCATGCCATCGAACCGGTGATCAAACCGCTTGGGTTCGACTGGAAGATCGGCATCGCGCTTATCACTTCCTTTGCCGCACGCGAAGTATTTGTCGGCACCATGGCGACCATTTACAGCGTAGAGGGCGATGCGGAAAAAATGGAATCGGTGCAGCAAAAAATGCACGACGCTAAAAACCCGCAAACCGGCCAGCCGGTGTTTACCGTCGCTGTAGCGTTTTCGCTCATGATGTTTTACGCCTTTGCCATGCAGTGCGCCAGCACAGTGGCCGTAGTTTACCGTGAAACTAAAAACTGGCGCTGGCCCGCTGCCCAGTTCGCCTATATGACAGGGCTGGCTTACCTGGCGAGTTTTATCACGTATCATCTTTTAAGATAACAGAAAGCTAAAAGCAGAAAGTTTAAAGCTTTATTTTGCACAATTAGAAGCTTTCTGCCTTTAGCTTTCGCCTTTCTGCTTACCTTTACAAAGAGGTCAACTTGGATAAAGTAAAAGTATTAGAGATGTATCTTCCTCCGGCGGCGGCGCCGCTGATAGCCCGCTGGATAGATCATTTTCAATGTGAGTTTAAGATTTCCCGCAACCGGAACAGCAAATTCGGCGATTACCGTCCACCGCACAGCGGCAAGGGGCACCGCATTTCCGTAAATTACGACCTGAATGCCTACGCCTTCCTCGTAACAACAGTACATGAGTTTGCGCACCTGCATACCTGGAATCAGCATAAGCATCGCGCCAAACCGCACGGCGCCGAATGGAAGGCGAATTTTAAAAGGATGATGCAGCCGTTCTTCGAAAAAGATATTTTCCCTTTCGATGTAAAGCGCGCCATTGTACGCTACCTGGACAACCCGGCTGCTTCAAGCTGCTCCGACCTCGACCTGTACCGTTCGCTTAAAGCTTACGATCCGCCAAAGCACGATCACGTTACGGTTGATAAAGTGCCCATGAAAGCCCTATTCAAACTAAAGAACGGGCGGGTGTTCCGCAAGGATGAGAAATTGCGCAAACGCTATAAATGCACGGAGATCGCTACGCGAAGGGTTTATTTGTTCAGCCCGGTTGCCGAGGTGGAGTTGGTGGAGGGCTAATAGCTTAATAACTTTTCGACTGACTCCGCCAGCCTTGCCTTCGCCAGGAACCGGTTTTCCAAAGCCTTGTTCATCGGCACCGCGGTGTCCAAACTGGCGCAGCGCATTACGGGCGCATCCAGGTGCTGAAAGCAATGCTCCGCCAGGTGAGCGGCTATCTCGCCGCCAAAACCGCTGGTCAGCGTATCTTCATGCAGTATCAAAGCCCGCCCGGTCTTTTTTACACTGGTTTCAACGGCTTCTTTATCCCAGGGCTGCAGGCTGCGGAGATCGATGATCTCCAGTGACTCGCCCGGGTGCTCCTTTGCGTAATCCAGCGCCCAGTGCACACCCAAACCGTAAGTAATGATGCTGGCCTGTTCCCCTTCCTGCACTACCCGCGCTTGACCGATCTCAACCCAATATTCATCATCCGGTATCTCTTCGCTGATGCTGCGGTACAAGTATTTATGCTCGAAATACATTACCGGGTTCGGATCCTCAATTGCTGCCAGCAGCAGCCCTTTGGCATCATAAGGGAAAGCCGGGTAAACCACTTTGAGTCCGGGAGTTTTGGTGAACCAGGCCTCGTTGCTTTGCGAATGGAAAGGCCCGGCCCCGGTACCCGCGCCCGTAGGCATGCGGATCACAACGTCCACATTTTCGCCCCAGCGGTAATGCGTTTTGGCCAGATTGTTCACCACCTGGTTAAAGGCACAGGTCACAAAATCGGCAAACTGCATCTCGACGACCGACTTATACCCGTTGATAGAAAGCCCCATCGCAGCACCAACTATGCCCGATTCGCATATCGGCGTGTTGCGCACCCGGTCGCGGCCAAATTCTTCAACAAATCCCTGCGTTATTTTAAACGCGCCGCCGTACTCCGCAATATCCTGCCCCATCAGCACCAGGTTATCGTATTTGCGCATGCCCAGTTTCAGGCCATCGCTGATGGCGTCGATGTAGCGTTTAGATGTCTTATGGTCGGATTGCTGTTCCCGATGGCTATCAGGAGTTATATTGCTGAAAGGTTTGTACATGTCCCTGAGCTCGGTTTCAGCATCGGGAATAATATCCGGTTCATTAAACACCTTTTCGATCTCAATATCGATCAGCGTGGTAAAGCCTTTCCTGATCACCTCCGTTTTCTCCGGCGTAAGCGCCCCTTCATCCAGCAAAAACTTTTCGAAACCTGCAACCGGGTCCTTTGCCTTCCATTCATCAAATAAATGCTGCGGTACATATTTGGTTCCCGAAGCCTCCTCATGCCCTCGCATCCTGAAGGTCATGCACTCCAGCAATACAGGGCGCGGATTTTGCCTGATATCTTCGGCCAGCTCGCTCACCGTATGATATACCTCAAGGATATTATTACCGTCAATCGTTCGGCCTTCCATGCCATAGCCGATGGCACGGTCGCTCAGTTTTTCGCAATGGTATTGTTCGCTTACCGGCGTCGAAAGCCCGTAACCATTATTTTCGATCAAAAAAATAACGGGCAGGTTCCATACCGAAGCGACGTTCAGCGCTTCGTGAAAATCGCCCTCGCTGGTAGCCCCTTCGCCGGTATAGACCAGCGTGGCCCTGCTGCGTTTGCTCATCACATCCGCCAGCGCGATGCCGTCTGCCAGCGCCATTTGCGGACCGAGGTGCGATATCATCCCGATGATCCTGTATTCCTGCGTACCGAAATGGAACGAGCGGTCGCGCCCTTTGGTAAAACCCGACGCCTTGCCCTGCCATTGCGCCATCAGCCGCGAAAGCGGTATATCGCGTGTGGTAAAAACGCCCAGGTTGCGGTGCATAGGCAGGATGTACTCATTCGGCTGCATGGCCAGCGTACTTCCCACGGCAATGGCCTCCTGTCCGATACCCGAAAACCACTTACCGATACGGCCCTGCCTGAGCAGGATCAGCATCTTTTCCTCGATGAGCCGGGGCCACAATAATGCCTTATAAAATGAGACTAATTTGTCATTATCGGCGTTTTTACGGTCAAAAATCATACAGCGAAACTACTGAAGTTTTCAAAACTTTGTATGTTTGGTAATCCAATATTCATCGCTATGAAACACGCCTGTTTATTTCTTCTATGCTTATTCTGTCTGACGGTTGCGGCGAGTGCGCAGGACTATGCCCTGATACCCGAAAATTTTTACCCGCACAAGGGCCGCGCTGTAAAAGTCCACCTGATGGACCTGAACCAGTTCAGGAAGAAATTTGAAATAGGCTTTGATCCGGCAAAGACAGAAAAGTTCGAGCTGCATGTGGGCAGAAGAAAGATCGATCTGCTTGCTACAGTAAAAGATACCGTCGCATCGGTGCCGTTCGAGAATGACGGGCTGAACCTACTCGAACTGGTCAGGAAACCCGTGACCGACGATATCGATGTGGACGACTTTATAGCGCTGCTGGATGAAGAAGGGCTGACAGAGTTCTCTGAAAAGGCAAAAAACGGGAGTAAGGACAGTTTCAGGGAAAAGTATATCTGGTATCTCAAATCGCTGATAAGGGTAGATAAACATAGCCCCAATGATTTTGACAAGCCATTGGGCGAGGACTACGAGATCGTGCTGAAAGACAATCCCTACAAAGGCAATTACGGCGATGATATTACCGGGCTGGTGTTATTTAAAGGCGAACCTGTGGTAGCAGCGCCACTCATCATTTATATTAAAACGGCCGGAGGCGATGTTTTTGCACAAAAATATTCGACCGATAAATCGGGGCAGTTCTATTTTAAACTGACCCGCGAAGGCATCTACCTGATCCGCAGCCTGCACATGATACCGGCAAAAGACCATAACGTGGATTATGATACCTGGATGACCACTTATACTTTTGCTTTCACCAGCGCCAATGAGATGCCGAACTCGTACAAGGATTTCGGCTTTGGGAACATCCATTAAGGTAGCAGTAAGTTTTCAGCGATG
>DASZWG010000554.1:0-2185 GCA_035546675.1 Mucilaginibacter sp.
GAAAACAGAATCTGAGTATTTGGCGGCCGATGCTGAATCGAGATAGCCCTGGTAAAAGGTTACCTCCGGTATCCGGTTTTGAAAGAAATCGTTGTATGGTTTAAGCGTTTGCTCAAGCACGTCACTTTTCTTCGAATTGAATTCGTTCTCAACGTATTTGGATGTAAGACTATAGGCAATAAAAAGCGCGACAATAAAGGTGATCGATATTAAAACCAAAAAGGCTATGATCAGTGAGAAATTCTTCCTGTAAATACTCTTTTCTGCTTGCATTGCCAACGGGTTTAACGTTTAACCCGCATGTTTTCGTTCAAAAACTTCTCTATTTCTGCATACATTTCCATCCTGTTATGCTCGTTCCTGAAATATTTGCGTTCGTTTGGTTTTAAAAAATACGTCACAGGCACATTTTGTTTCTTTAACTCGCGTACAAACTGGTTCAGTTCGCTGATGTTGGCACTTTCGTCCTTGGCACCCTGAAAAATCAATAACGGCGCTTTGATCTTATCGGTATGGAACACCGGTGATATGGCCCGCAGCTCTTCAGCATCTGTCTCGGGGTTACCGATCATTTGATAGAGCATTTGCAACCTGGGCTTAAAATACGGCGGAACATCCTTGATGTAGGTAAAGAAGTTGATCAATCCATACTGGACGATAGCGCAGTTATACAGGTCGGGATGGAATGAAACGCCGTATAAAGCTGAAAATCCGCCAAAACCAGCGCCAAAAATAGCTATCTTTTTAGGGTTGGCAATATGCTGATCGATCAGCCAGTGTACCCCATCGGTAATGTCATCCTGTATCTTGCCGCCGGCCTGCTTTAGCCCGGCGCTGAAAAAAGCCTTCCCATAACCCGTTGACCCCCGGTAGTTGACCTGGAATACAGCATAACCCCGGTTGGCCAGAAACTGTACCTCATCGCTGTAATGCCAATTATCCCTGCTGCGCCATGGGCCATCATGCGGCATCACCACAACAGGCAGATTAATTGTTTTTGAACCTTGCGGTAAGGTCAGATACCCGTTGATCAGCAAGCCGTCCCTTGCTTTGAACGATATGGGCTTCATAGCACATAACTCCGAAGGATGAAGGCTCGAATTGATATCGCCCAGTTTGATCAGCTTTTGGCTACCGGTTTCGTACAGGTAATAAGTACCCGGATTCTTGTCGCTGTAAGTAAATACGATGCATTTATCCTCCGCTGTATCGCGGCCCACAATATTGATCTCAGACGCATGCAACTGTTTCCACAAATTCTTATAAAGCTTTTCTTCATCAGGATTCAGGAAGTTCTTTTTGGGTTTCTCCTCCTCGCAAACAGCAGATTCGAGACGGTGCTTATTAACCGAATAATCTACACGATCTATATCCGCCTTATCACATTTGAATAAGGTCTTACCCTCCTTCCCGTTCTCGGCGTTGATCACAACAATAGCTGTTTTATCCTGGTTGGCATTCGAGAGTGCATAAAAGTCGCTGTTTTTGCCTGTAAAGGCAATCGGCTCAACGCGTGTCTTGAAATTGTTCCTGATGATAGGCCTGAATGGTGAATTATCATCGGGACGGTATAAAATGGTTTCGTCTACTCCATCAGACGATTTGACAAGACGGATCCGTCCGTCATCGTCCGGGTACCACTCTGTAATATTACCGGGATTGACCAGGTACGGGTGCAGGGCGCCTGTGCGGATATTCAGTTTGTAGATGTCAAAATTTGCAGGGTCGCGTTTATTCATCGCTATGGTGATCACGTCCGGGTCGTTCTCGAACCGGTTGCTGATCAGGCGTATCCGCCCCTTATCAAGCGAAAGTATATTCCGCGTCTTCAATGTCAGCACATCCAATACGTACATTTTGTATTGATCTAGCGCAATCACATCCTGGCTGAAAACGATCTGGTTATTATATGTCCATGAGTAATCGCGCACGGAGTAATCGGTAAATGCGGTGGCCATACATTCTCTGCCATCGGGCAGGGAGCGGATAAAAAGGTTCAGCTTACCCTTATACGACTTTAGATAAGAAACGTATTTCCCGTCGGGTGATATCCTGAAAATGACCTCTTCAGGATTCTTAAAAAAATCGCTGATAGGGATCAGTCGCGCTCTGTGGTTCCTGCAGGAACAGAACACGATAATAACGATCAGGGGGAATATAGTCTTTATTCTATTGAGCATTTTCT
>DASZWG010000555.1:0-5893 GCA_035546675.1 Mucilaginibacter sp.
CAAAAAGGTTGAAGGCGAGAATCTGAGGGTGGAAGCCGATATTTTTGCCGACGGACACGATCATGTACGGGGTAGGGTATTGTACCGCCACGACACCGAAAAAAACTGGCAGCACGTTCCCATGCACCCCATGTATAACGACCGCTGGTTCGCCGAATTTCAATTGCCAAAGACAGGGTTTTACCGGTATACCGTGATCGGCTGGGTCGATCACCTGCTGACCTGGCAGGAGGGGTTCTTCAAAAAATACCAGGATGCACAGGATATGACCGTTGAACTGCTCATCGGCGCGAATTTCCTGGAGGCGATGCTGCCAAAGGCAGGCAAGGCTGATCAGCAAGAGCTGAAAAAGATCATCACCTTGCTGCGAAACAAAAAGAAATACGATATCGCTGTCAATTTTGTAATGGGCCGGGAAATGCATCGTTTCATCGAGCAGTATCCCGACCTCGATCATGCGACAACTTACCTGCGCGAACTGAAGGCTTATGTTGATCGTACCAAGGCCGGCTTTAGTAGCTGGTATTGTTTTTTCCCCCGTTCAGCCTCGCAGGTTGAGGGTCGCCACGGTACTTTTAAGGATTGTGAAGCTCTGCTGCCCCGTATAGCCGAAATGGGTTTTGACGTACTTTACTTTCCGCCCATACACCCGATAGGCCATACTTTCAGGAAGGGCAAGAATAATACGGTTAATGCCCTGCCCGATGATCATGGCGTTCCTTATGCCATCGGCTCAAAAGACGGCGGGCACAAGGAAATACTGAAAGAGTTGGGCACGCTGGCCGATTTTAAGCACCTGGTAAAAGAGGCGGCGGCACACGGCCTGGAAATTGCTATGGATTTTGCTATCCAGTGTTCGCCCGATCATCCGTATGTGAAAAAGCACCCGCAATGGTTCAAATGGCGTCCGGACGGTACGGTTCAATACGCGGAAAATCCGCCCAAAAAATACCAGGATATTTTGCCTGTAAATTTCGAGAATGACGACTGGGAAAACCTGTGGAATGAGTTGAAAAGCATACTGGAATACTGGTGCCGCCAGGGTGTCAGGATATTCAGGGTAGATAACCCGCATACCAAATCGTTCAACTTCTGGGAGTGGTGCATCGCCGAAGTACAGGCCAAATTTCCGGGAACTATATTCCTTTCCGAAGCTTTTACCAAGCCCAAGGTGATGAAAGAGCTTGCCAAATTAGGATATACGCAATCATATACCTATTATACCTGGCGCAACAGCAAGCAGGAACTGGTCGAATATATGAACGAGCTGACGCAGTCGGAAATGAAGGATTATTACCGGCCGAATTTCTGGCCGAATACGCACGACATCAACCCGTACCTGCTGCAGGACGGGAACGAGAATAAATTCATTACCCGCTATTTTATGGCGGCGACGCTGTCGTCTAACTACGGCATATTCGGGCCGGTTTATGAGCTGATGTACCACGAGCCGTTCCCCGGTAAGGAAGAATACCTGAATTCGGAGAAATACGAAGTGAGGCACTGGGACTGGTCGGCAAGAAACCGGCTGACGAATGTGATCACCAAGGTGAACGCGGCGCGTAAAGTGAACCCTGCTTTGCAAACAACGAATAACATCAGGTTTTGCGAAACCTATAATGACAACCTGCTGGCCTATTATAAACGGGCAGGCGATAATCACATTTTGTGCATCGTTAATCTCGATCCTTACGGCAAACAATTCGGGCACGTGCAAACTCCGCTGTGGGAGCTGGGGATATCGCCGGGGCAGGATTTTACGGTTTATGATATTTTGACGGGCAATTCATACACCTGGAACCAGGAGTGGAATTATGTTCAACTGGAGCCGTGGGACCTGCCGGTGCATTTATTCAGGATAGAAGTATAAAGGAATGAAAATGGGCAATATCGACATAACGGCCAGGCCTGAATTGCTGAAACTCAGCAAGCCCTGGACCGAATTTGCCCGGGATAAAAAAGCACTCGACTGGCTGGCGAAGAACGTTTTGTACGATTACATGCGTAAGTGCCGCTGGTTTGCCGGCAAGGCGCGCATGATCAAATTCCTCAAAATTCAGCAACTGCTCGCCATGCCCCTGGACGGCGGCGTTGCTTATCTCATCATCGTACATGTCGGATATACTTATGGCGACGAGGAAAAATATGCCATGCCGGTATCTTTTCTGCCCGACGATTACGAACTGATGGGACAGGTAAACCCCAAGGCTTTTATCGCAAAGATGAGCGACGGCAAAGTATCGGGCTGGCTGGTAGATGCCATTTACGATCTTCGCTTCCAGACGGAACTGTTTAAGAGTATCTGGGAAAATGCGGTCGTAAAACAGGAAACCGGGCACCTGGCCTACCACAAGGGCAAGGGTTTGGATGCGACCGACGAAGATATGGGTTTCCTTTGCGTGGTTCCCGACCTGGAGCAGAGCAATTCATCATTGGTATTCGGTAATAAATATTTTTTCAAATTCTACCGTAAGCTTTTCAGGGAGATCAATCCTGAAGTGGAAATGCTCCAGTTCCTGACCGAAACGGGCGGCTTTAAAAATATACCTGCATTTTGCGGCAGCCTGATCTGGGAACGACCGGGTATACCGCCTGTGACGCTGGGGCTGATGATGCAAAAAGTATCGAGCAAATCGGATAGCTGGGTGGCGACAGGCGATGATCTGAACGATTTCCTGTTCATGTTTGTAGATAAGCTCTTCAGTATACGCGATGACGTTTTTGAAAAGGTTGAGCTTTTAGGACGGCGTACGGCCGAAATGCACCTGGCGTTATTAACCGAACAATCTGATGATGCATTCAAACCGGAAGGCTATGATTCGGGTTATGTAGAGTGGATACAAGGGCATTTGAATAAGCTGCTCGATAAGCGCATCAATTTATTGAAGGAGAACTATTCGAGGCTGGACAAAAATGCAAGGAGCCTCGCCGACGATTTCATAAACAGCGAGGAAGTTATCCGCCGGTTTTTTGAAAAAATAGGATCGAACGACCTAAAATCGTTGCGGATACGCATTCACGGCGATTATCACCTGGGACAGGTATTGTTTACCGGCACGGATTACCTGATCATCGACTTTGAAGGGGAACCCGAAAGTACGATCACCGACCGTAAGATAAAACATTCGCCGCTGAAGGACGTGGCCGGTATGATCCGGTCTTTTCACTATGCGGTATGCGCAAAACTGTATTTCAGCAATGAAACCAAAGGCGTCGATCCTTTGCGTCTGCAAAAAGCGGCAGATCGCTGGTACAAGCTGATCACAGACGCCTATATTGATGCTTATATGCACACGATTGGCGATATTGCAACTGTATTCGGCAGCCGTACCGAGCTGAATTTCCTGTTGCAGATGCACCTGCTCGAAAAAGCTGTTTATGAGCTGGGATATGAACTGAACGGGCGGCCGGACTGGATCAGGATACCCCTGAAGGGGATACAGCATGTGCTGTTCGAAATAGAAAAATTTAACGGTTAATAACCTGTAAACGGATATGAGTAAAAAGAAAACTGATACCGAAAAAAGCGTACCTGCTGCAAAAAGCAGCGCTGCCAGATCAGCAACGGCTGAAAAGAAAATTACGGTAAAAAAGGCTGCGGCTAAACCGGCGGCATCCGCAAAAAAAGATAAAAAGACATCAACTAAGCAACCTATGCCCGCACAAAGCAAAAATGTTGAAGTTTACAGCCGCTTCACGGATTTTGATATCGGCCTGTTCAAATCAGGCAAGCACTATAAGCTGTACGAGAAAATGGGCTCCCACGTCGTGGAATACAACGGCGTGATCGGGACTTATTTTGCGGTATGGGCCCCCAATGCCCAATATATATCCGTGATCGGGAACTTTAACTATTGGGACAGGGGAACTCATCCTTTATATGTACGCTGGGACGGGTCGGGAATATGGGAAGGCTTTATCCCGAATGTTGGTGACGGTGAGGTTTACAAGTTTTTTGTCAAATCAACCTCGGGCGAGGAACTGGAAAAAAGCGACCCGTTTGCCCTGTTGTGGGAGGAACCGCCGCGCACAGCATCCATCGTTGCAGATACTTATTATGAGTGGAAGGACGCCAAGTGGATGAAGGAGCGGCATGAGCACAATGCGCTCAATAAGCCGTATTCGGTTTATGAGATACACCTGGGTTCGTGGGCACGAAATCCGGAAAGCCCGGATACTTTTTATAATTACGAGGAACTAGCGGATAGGCTGGTGCCTTATGTGAAAGAGATGGGCTTTACGCATGTAGAGTTTATGCCGCTGATGGAGCACCCGTATTATCCGAGCTGGGGCTACCAGGTAAGCGGGTATTATGCCGCTTCGAGCCGGTACGGGAAACCCAAACAGCTGATGCACCTGATCGAAAGGTTCCACCAGGAGGGGATAGGGGTGATATTAGATTGGGTGCCTTCGCATTTCCCGGGTGATATTCATGCGCTCTATCGTTTCGATGGAACCCATTTGTATGAGCATGCCGATACGCGAAAAGGTTTTCACCCCGACTGGAAATCATTCATATTTAACTATGGCCGCAACGAGGTGCGCGCGTTCCTGATCAGTAATGCCTTATTCTGGCTCGATCGTTACCATGCCGACGGTTTACGTGTCGACGCCGTTGCCTCGATGCTGTACCTTGACTACTCGCGTAATCACGGCGAATGGGAACCTAACCAGTTCGGCGGAAACGAGAACCTGGAGGCTATATCCTTCCTGAAAGAATTTAATGAGGCTTGCTACAGCCATTTTCCCGATATACAAACCATCGCCGAAGAATCGACTTCCTTTACCGGGGTAAGCCGCCCGGTGTATGCCGGTGGCCTCGGCTTTGGTATGAAATGGATGATGGGCTGGATGCACGATACGATCAAGTACTTTTCAAAAGACCCGGTCTACCGGAAATATCATCACAACCAGATCACTTTTAGCCTGATCTATGCCTTTACCGAGAATTTTATGCTCCCGTTCTCGCACGATGAAGTGGTTTACGGAAAAGGCTCTATGCTGCGCAAAATGCCCGGCGACGAATGGCAGCAGTTTGCTAACCTGAGATTGGTTTACAGTTATATGTTCACCCATCCGGGTACAAAACTGCTTTTTATGGGCGGTGAATTCGGCCAGGGTACGGAATGGGACTTTAGCAAATCGCTCGATTGGTATGTTTTGGAGTTCCCTAATCATAAGGGTATCCAGGAAACGATGAAGGCATTGAATAAGCTATATAAAACCGAACCGGCGCTGTACGAGAAAGCATTCGAAGGCAGCGGTTTTGAATGGATAGACGGGGGTAATGCCAATGATTCGATACTGATCTACACCCGTAAAGGTTATGAAGCCAAAAATGACCTGGTTATCGTACTGAATATGACCCCCACACCGCATCATGGATATCGTGTAGGCGTTCCAGAAGACGGTAGCTGGAAAGAGATATTCAATTCGGACAATAAAAAATTCTGGGGCAGCGGCATGGAAAACCCCAAAGCGATCAAATCGGAGCAAGTAAGCTGGCATGGTAAGGACAATTCTATCAGTATAACGTTGCCGCCATTGGCAGCAGTCGTGTTTAAGCAGGGAAAATAATGAGCCGGAAACTGTTCTATGCATACCTGGCAGGCGGTATTCTCGCTATTATTCTGCTCATCTACCAGCTTGCAGCGGAGCATGAGTCGATCGATCAGACTTTAATTTTATTGAACGGAATGCTGGCGCTGGCCTTATTTTACATGGCTTATAAAGTGCGCCGCGAAAAGGACGACAAAGACCTGATGTAACCTATGCTTTACTATACGCAATTGATCTTTATTAAACCAGGCGAAGCCGATCAGTTCAACCTGTTCGAATCGCATGTTTTGCCTTTGCTGGAACGCTACAACGGGACTTTGCTGTACAGGGTTCG
>DASZWG010000556.1:0-4852 GCA_035546675.1 Mucilaginibacter sp.
AATCGGTACGCTGTTAAGTGTTAGCAATTGCTCGGTGTATGTGGCGCTGGTATTAAATGCCGAAGCATCGTTCATGATCAGGGTAACTCCAGCCGCGTTATTATCGGCAAATTGCCCTGCGAGCTCACAGGTGTGGAATGAAACTGCTGCCGGGAACAATGAGGTGGCGTTGTAGGTCATTTCCCGCTGCTCACCGTCGATCTTCAATTTTATATAGTAAGTGGAGGTTCCGCTGTTAGTGTTTTTGCCGGGATTTGTACTGTTGTTTTTTTTACATGAATAAATGCACAAAGTAGTTGCAAGCAGCGGGAGTAATAAGAAATTTCTAATTTTCATAGTAAGTTGTTTTACAGGCAAGATACCCGTGTTGACAGATTGAGTCAATCGGCATTTATTCAATGCTGATGTTCGTTTATTTTTTGCAGTAAAATGGCAATAAACTGTAAAATATCTTTGTATCTTAAGCGGTGGACTTATGCGTAAGGCCTTTCCCGGTTTTTTTTGTTCGATGTCTGACTGTAGTCTGCATCGTATGCGGTACTCATTTTCTTTCTTTTGCGCAACAGAAAAATGCCGACAGCCTGCTCCGCGTTCTGGCTGTTCATCACGAACATGATACGGCCTATGCCGAAATTTTAAACCGGTTAAGCTTTGCTTATATTAAGATTGATACATCAAAGGCCATTCAATATAACAACACGGCGATAGCGTTGGCTGTGCAATTGCACGATGCACATGCGCTCGCAGGTTCTTACATGACTAAGGGATGGATATGTAACTATACGTCAGGTCCTAAGTATGCACTGGCTTCTCACTTACTTGCCCTGAATCAATATAAAAAATTGAATAATGCGAAGGGCCTCGCAGGGTGCTATCTGAGTATTGCAGGCGATTATCACAATGTTGCTGATAACATAAACTCATTCAGCTACGGGCAAAAGGCGCTCGATATAGCTCTTCAATCGGGCGATAAGTTACTGATCGCGCAGTCGTACAATTCGATAGGAACGAGCTACTTAGGTTTTGCGGATTATGCCCGTGCGAGCGAATATTATTATAAAGAACTAAAGATCGCAGAGGGTCTCGGCAACAAGTCGCTTATCGCTAAAACCACAGGCAACCTGGGTGTGGTCAATTATTACCTGAAAAGATATCCAGAATCATTGTCTAATTACAAAAGATGCCTGGATGCCCTGGAAAAGATGGGCGATAAGTTATGGTCGGCAGCGGCACTCAGTAATATCGGAGCGGTATACCTGGCAACGAAGAATTATCCAGAAGCGATCAGCTATAATCAGAAGGCTCTTGCTATAAACCGGGTGGTTAAAAGTAAAAAGGGCGAGGCCAACGACCTGATGGATATGGGCGTAGCTTACGGCAATTTAAAAAAGTATGACAGTGCTTTTTTCTGCCTGAACAGGTCAATCGCCTTTTATGATACTATCGGCGCCAAACACAATATTGCCGAGTCGCTGGGCCATTTGGCAGACTTGTACCTTACCGTACCCGATAGTGTGCTGTATAACCGGGGTATTAATCCTTCGCAACGATTGGACAAAGCACTGCAAATCCAAAAGGAAGCATTAAATACAGCGCTCGGAACAGCCAATAAAAACGATGAAGCAGATCAGTGGAAAAACCTTGGCGCTATTTACGAGAGGCAGAAAAATTATAAAAAGGCGCTGGAAAGCTACCGCAACTATTCAAATCTTAATGACAGTATTTTTAATGACAAAAAGCGGAACGAGATAACAAGGCTGGGCATACAATACGAGTTCGATAAGAAAGAGGCCGTGCTCAAGTCGGAATTTGCACGAAAACAGGCCGAACTTTCACGACAAAGGGTTATCCGAAACGCTGTAATAGCTGTTTGTCTTATTTTACTGGTATCTGCGGTTACTTCTTTCCTGTTTTATAAACGCAGGAAAGATGCACGGGAAAAACAAAAGGAAGCTGAATTCAGGACACAGGTCGCTGAAACCGAAATGAAGGCGCTGCGGGCGCAGCTTAATCCTCATTTTATTTTTAATTCACTGAACTCCATCGGCGATTATATTGCGAAACATGATAAGGAAACAGCCGATATTTATCTTACCCGGTTTGCCAAACTGATGAGGATGATACTGGAGAATTCGGAACATGAAACCATCAGCCTGGCGGATGATTTAAAGACCCTTGAGCTTTACATGCAACTGGAAACTTTACGACTTGAACATGGCTTCAGGTATGATATAGAAGTGGATGATGATATCGATCCGGAGCTTACGCAGGTTCCGCCGATGCTGCTTCAACCGTTTGTCGAAAACAGTATCTGGCACGGTATAGCGTCAAAAAGAGGGACGGGCGTTATCCTGATCAGGGTAAAAAGAAACGCTGAAATGATAGAATATACGGTAGAAGATAACGGAATTGGGCGCGAGAAAGCCGGCATATTAAAGCGGCAGAGAAACGGTACGGCAAGGCGCTCGTTTGGAATCAAGGTGATACAGTCCCGCATCAACATCATCAATGAAACATGTAACTCAAACGCCAAAGTGGAATTAACCGACCTGGAAGAAGGCACGAAAGTGAGTGTTAAGTTGCCGCTCGATCTCCGGTTTTAGGAATATGATAAAAGCAGTGATCATAGACGATGAGCAGCATTGCACCGACCGCCTCGCGAGCCTGCTTGACCGATATTGCAGGCAAAGTATTTCTTTGGAGGGCAGTTACGGAAGTGTTGAAGAAGGCTTGCAGGGCATTGCTGAAACACAGCCCGACCTGGTTTTCCTGGATATACAATTAGGTGAACTGACAGGATTCGATTTGCTTGGCCGGCTGCCTGAAATCGGCTTTGAAGTTATATTTACCACAGCTTATGATAGTTATGCGATAAAGGCTTTTAAATTCAGTGCGGTGGATTACCTGCTCAAGCCTATCGACCCTGACGATCTGCTGCAGGCTGTTGGCAAGCTGCAAAAGGTAATGTACACGCACGAATTGTCGGCAAAATTTGATACGCTTCTGCACAATTTAAAGAACGGAAGCGGCGTATCGAAGCGCATTACCATACCGACTGCTAAAGGCCTGGTCTTTGTGCCGGTGAGCGATATCGTGCGTTGTGAAGCGGATATAAATTACACTACCGTTTACCTGAAAGATAAACAGCAGATCGTAGTGGCTAAAACGCTGAAAGAGTTTGAAGAGATGCTTTCGGAGCATAATTTTTTCAGAGTACATAACAGCCACCTGATCAGCCTCGATCATATCAAAAGCTACCAAAAAGGTAAAGGTGGCTATGTGATTTTGGATGATAATACCCCGATCGAAGTATCGACCCGCAGGAAGGACCTTTTTCTGAAAAGGATGGAGGAAATGTAAAATACCTGTTAAATGACGAACGGATACGACCTGTTCTGATTATTTTTAACCCATGAAACGTTTAGTATTTTTCACTTTTTTGTGGCTTAGCGGCAGCGCCGTACTGGCTCAGACACATATCCCGGCAAAAGATGCCGCGAAACACCTGAATGAGACCGTAACCATTTGCGATAAGATTTACAGCACCAAGGAATTTGACAACACCGGTATGGTGCTACTCGATATGGGCGGCAACCATCCCGACCAATACCTGACGATTGTTATCCGGGGCGAGGATAAATCCAAATTTGCAAGCAAACCCGAAGATTACTACAGGGGGAAAATGGTGTGTGTGACCGGCAAGCTGATAGATTATAAAGGGAAACCAGAGATCATAGTCAATTCGCAGGATCAATTAAAACCGTCCACCAATTAGAAACTGATTTTCACTTTTCAATATGCATGACGGAACAAACTCTTGATCATCGGAATGGTCATTTCAGTAAAACCCGAATTGCACCTACGCCTAGCGGATACCTGCATTTGGGCAATGTACTGTCGTTTGCGCTAACAGCTTTCTTGGCCGAACAAACCGGGGCTAAAATATTACTCCGTATCGACGACCTGGATCGTGAAAGAGCTCAGAAGCCATATATCAGGGATATTTTTGATACGCTGAATTTTATGGGGATACCCTGGGACGATGGGCCGCGTAATGATGATGAGTTTGAGAAAGAATGGTCGCAGGTACACCGGTTGCCGCTATATGGTGACGCGCTGCAAAGGTTGCACGACTGCGGCGATATATTCGCCTGTGATTGCTCGCGGACGCAGATCAGGAACGTGAACGCTGATGATGTGTACCCCGGAACTTGCCGGGATAAAAATATGCCATTAGATACTCCCGGTGTAGCCTGGCGCCTCAGAACAGACAGCAATATGATGCTAAAAATGAAAGCTTTATCCGGTGAAACAACAAATGCGCACCTTCCGCCGGGCATGAAAGATTTTATTATCAGGAAAAAGGACGGCTATCCCGCTTACCAGCTATCGTCAGTAGTCGACGATCTGCATTTCGGTATAGATCTTATTGTACGCGGCTATGACCTTTTGTCTTCTACGCAGGCGCAGTTGTACCTGGCATCAAAGCTCGGTGAGGGCTGTTTTGAGCGAATAACTTTTTATCATCATAAACTGCTTGAAACATCCGGTAAAAAGCTATCGAAGTCGGCTGGGGATACCTCCGTAAAATATTTGCGTGAGCAGGGTAAAAAGCCCGTGGATGTGTATACGCTGATCGCCGAAATGCTGGGTCTTACAACTCCGGCCACGGATTGGAAAGAACTGGCCCAAGCATTTTTCAGCACATATCCTCAATATTAGACATTGCTGTAGCCTGCCGGGAAGGCGTATAAGATTTTAGTCTTATATTAGCCATTGAAATTTATAAACCCGTCTATCCTGATGTTCAGTAATCTTGAGCAAACCTTTCGCTGGTATGGTCCTTCCGATC
>DASZWG010000557.1:0-5633 GCA_035546675.1 Mucilaginibacter sp.
GAAGCCCCCACACCTAATCCGCCGATAAAGCGCAGGGTAACAAACAAGAACCAGTTTGTTGCCACCGCTGTGCCGAGCGACGCAACCAGGAACAAAACGGCGATGATGACCAGCGATTTTTTACGTCCAATCGCATCGGCAGGGATACGGCCCAGGAAAGCTCCTGTTACCGTGCCAATAAGGGCAATGGAAATAGTAAAACCATGCTGAAGGTCGCTCAGGCTCCAGTATTTCTGTATAGCCTGTTCGGCTCCCGAAATTACAGCTGTGTCAAAACCAAACAAAAAACCCCCGAGGGCTGTAACAACAGACCAGAATATTACTTTCCTGCTCATAATCAAGGTTTATAATTGAAGCTCATCAAATATAACTTTTATACCTTATTAACCTAATAAAATAAAAAAGCCTTGTTTGAGCAGGTAACCGGCCAGGGCTATTTTGCCGCGAGTATCGTTAATTTCTCGATCACAGGAGGCTTAGCCAGCAATTTGTCAGCATTGGCCATCAGAGCGGCGGCGATCTGCCCGTTTAGGTGCGCCTCACGTCCTTCTTCAGTCTCGAAAGTGTCAAATATCCCGAACACAGCGTTGTCTATCCGCCAGGCATACCAGCTTACGGTGGCCTGTTCGGCCTGCGCCAGCGGCAATGCGCTTTTCAACAGGGATTCTAATTCATTTTCCATACCCGGCTTTGCTTCAAGCCAGGCCAATAATGCTACCTGTACCATATTTATTTGTTTTAAAGGATAACAAATAGGATCAACAGAAGTTATGCTGACCTTCGTCATTTTTTTAAAAGGACGGGTATGCTAAATTTAACATGGCAGGAAAAACAATTCAGCCCGCCGATTTTTTATATCATATAAACCGAAAAATCATGAAATACGCTTTTCTGTTCGGTTCCAATGTATTCATTGTACCGGGCAACACCATCAGTTTCACCAACCATGAGCAAACGAAGATCTTTTTGAAGATCGTAACCCTTCACCACGACACACCGCCAGACCAAAAACGCGCAATGCTGACCATCGATGCGGATATTACGGACACTGCGGGCAATGTTCTCCGCCTGACCGGTAACAAACCGGACGTCCCAACCCATTTTGAGATCATGGAACGCTATGACCAGGTATTAGTGACCAGGGCTGATGGCACTGCTGTACTGGATGTGCACCAACTCGATTGGAAAACAGCAATGAGTTTAGAACACAATATCACAGCCGAGTTTGAGGCGCTGCAACCCGATGTTGTGATCCGTCTGAGAGGTGATTTTATGGCCGGAGGGCTGCACATTGAGATAGACAACGAAAAACTATTTATTGACAACGATTCGTACGCGAACTCGGCGCATGCAGGCAGCGGCGAACTTCGCTTCTCGCAGGAGGGCGTTTTGTATTAAAACTCATCACAAAGGATGTTCTTTGTGATAAGCCAGGATTAACAGCACCATGCGGTTATACGTGCGTAAGCCGTAAGGCTGGTTGTTGGCCTTTAGAAAGTTATCATAAAAAATACTGCTTAATTCGTTGATCCTGCCTTCGTAAACGCGCCAGTAAGCATCTTCCGTCTTAAAATCGGCCAGAACTGCAGGCGAAATGCGCTTTCTCAGTTCTTTCCGGGCTACACTGTCCTGTCGCCTTAGCGCAAACATAAATTCCTGTACCCCTTCGTAATAAGATGAATAACGCAGCAGGCGGTCGTGTGAATGGATACCTGCCAGAAAACCCACAAAATTGGCTTCGTCTTCGGGCCCGAAACCCATCTGGTGCGACAACTCGTGGCAGGCCACAAAAGGCTTCAGAAAAACCGGCATCTCATAGTTTAGCTGCGATTCGGCCGTAAAGGGGTTATAGTAGCCCGAAGTGCCCAGGTAATTTAACAGTGGTGTCAGTAATGACGATTTGATATCGGGATGAAAGGTGTAAAAAGCACCTGAACTATCCGGGAGGCCCTTTACTGCATTGATAGCCGTACTGTAAATTGCTTTGTTTTTTTGCTGAAGGTCGGTTACGCTCAACCTCGCCCTGCATGTATTTACGCTATCGATCAGCATGGACGTTACGTTGCTTAGATCTGCAACGGCGTAATCTGTATCCCGAAGGTTCAGGCGTTCGGCCGCAGAGGGCCGGTAATAATTGAGCCCCCACAGCAGGTAAAATGCAAATACAACCGCCTCCATACCCACACCTACACGAACGACCAGTAAAAGACTCCTCCTCCAATCGCGCCTGAAAAGAAACCTGATCAGCTTTACAGAAACGTAAACAAGGTAAATGACAACCGCGATATAGAGCACATCGCCAATACTGAAGGGGAAAAGGTTGAAGACCGGGTGAAAAATGTAACACACCAGTCTGTATAGCCCCCTCGAATAATACCGCTCTACGGCGGCAGGATAATCAGCAAACCAAAATGTGATCAGGAGCAGTAAAACCAATATTATAGAAGCGATAACCGGTCTTCTAAAAGATAATTCGCGCTTACTTGCTCGTTTTGCCATCAAAAACAAATATAACAGCCATCTTTGATAAGCAACAAAAAAGCCTTCGCATTACCGAAGGCTTAATTCTTTTTCGCAATACCGAAACTTACGGCGTAACTTTTACCGGCACCTCCAGGTTCTCCCACAATAGCTCAAACCCTGTTTTGGTGAGTTCAAATTTCATTTGCTCGTGAAAAGCAGAGGATTTCATCGGCTTAACAGTAGCCACCAATACATCTTTTGATGGATTATCGGTGGTTGAGCCATCCATCTTAATCCCCCATTGCCCGGTTTGTGAATTGAGGATAATTTTCCATTCATTTTCCCCAGGTTCGGTGTAAAGGCTGTACTTGCCAGCCGGTAAATTTTTGCCTTCGATCTTGATTTCCTTGCTCGTGGTGAAAATTGTGGCTTCATTGGCGCCTGTTCTCCATATTTTTCCGTAGGGAACCAGCGCGCCCCATACCTTTCTGCCTCTTACCGAAGGGCTGCCATACCAAATCTTGATATGCGACCCTGCAACTGTGCCCATAACGCTATCGCGCGGACTCAACGGCTTCTTCTGTCCGAAAGCAACAGAGGATACCAGGAAAGCCATTGCAAACAACGATAATGATTTTAAATTGAATAACTGTCTCATAATGATATAGATTGATTTTTGATATAAAGATAGGCGGAAAATTAATTGCCGAAAGAAAAAACCCTTATTTTTTGAAAAATGACGTTTGAATTAAAACCATTTGAATAACGGTTTGTTTTACTCATACAACAATCACACAACAGTTAGGAATTGACCGAAAGGTTAAACAATTGTTGTGAGTTTGGCCCCTGCCGCAAGGCGGGGGTTTTTTGTTATCCCGCATTTAGTTCGTCATACTTTTCATAACAAGATTGTTACGTACAAACGCAGCCATATTTTGGCATGATGTTGGCATCAGCATCAAGTATAAAACACTATAAACCAAAAGCACCGGCGAGCGGTGGCCAAATTAAATACACAACTCCACACTTGTTAATAAAAAATGTGGATAAATACGAGGGCGATTTTATTTTCGGGGGTTTATTTAACGGGCATTATGGTTAGTTTTGTTTTTTGAAGGAATTAATAGCTTTTTTTATTAACCTAATAAACTATTGATATGTCAAGACTTGTGATCATTGATGACGATCCCATTCACCACAAGATCGTTCAGTACATGCTGACAAAGAATGAGCTGGCCCGGGAAACAACCTATGCTTTCGACGGCAAACTCGTGCTCGATTATCTGTCAGAAAACCGTATGAAAATAAGCGCCCTGCCCGATTTTATTTTTCTCGACCTGTACATGCCCAATCATAGCGGCTGGGATTTCCTGAACGGTTTCCAGGAAATATACCAAACGCTAAAAAAGGATATTAAGGTGTATGTTGTTACTTCCTCTATTTTCCAGATGGATATTATACGTTCAAAAAGTTATCCGTTTGTTACCAAGTACATCACCAAACCGCTGATGAAAAGCGTTTTCGATACGATCAAGGGCAAAACTTTAAGAATTACCGGTCCGCAGCTTAATTAGCCATTAATCTTACAAATAACATACCTGCACGGCCCTCACAAAGGGCCGTTATTTTTTTGCTTTGACTTTCTCTCTAACAAAGCCCATAGTTAAGCTAACCTTTTGACTTTAAAAGCGTATAAGTGTACCTGTAACACTTTTTACAAACAAAGCCACTAAGACCAGACTGAAATTTCACAGGTGATCTTTAACAGGATCACAGACAAAAAGCCATGAGAGTACCAGCATTATTTCAGTGCCTGTTTATGTGTTCAGCTTTGCTGCTTGGAAGCTGCAAAAAGAACACGCAATTACCTACGCAACACATACAGGGTAATGACACCAATATTAATCCTGTGCAAAACCCCAAAATTGCGCATATCATTTGTGACTACGATTTCAGTGATACCACACTGACCAATCACGGGTGGACAAAAACATTTGAGGACAATTTTGACGGCGATCTTTCAAAATGGAATGTATGGCATGGGGGTGGATTCCAGAAGGAATTGCAGTGTTACGAACCCGATAATCTTACAATTGACAGCGGCGTTTTAAAAATATCTTCTAAAACCCAAACCGTAACCGGACCGAAGAGCATCAGCAACGACACTACGGCAACCTTTAACTATACTTCCGGGGGCATTCAAAGCAAAGAGCCGATCTCGGCAAACTCGCAAACCCCAAAAGTGCTGATCGTAGCCAGGATCAAAATACCGCATGCCTATGGCCTGGCATCAGAGTTTTGGAGCTATGGGAATGATTGGCCCACACAAGGTGAGATAGATTACCTGGAAGCACGCTGCGACGATCCGACCAATTATTTCACCGACTTTTTTTACGGCACAACCCTGAATAAAAATATTGTCCCCATACCGCAATCTTTTGTATCGAACCGCACGGATGGCGACCTGTCAAGTTGCTATCATGTGTATGAAATGGAATGGAGCCAAAATGCGCTTACCGTTTACCTGGATGGACAGATAGTAGAAACCAAAAACAGCAGCTATGTTGCCGATCTGTTTGGCAAAACGGAATATGTGACATTGAACCTGGCTGTAGGCGGATTATTATATGATAGCATCACACCCGCCAACATCCAGAATTCGACCATGTATGTAGATTACGTAAAGGTATTTACGTCAAAATAAACCCTATCATAAATTTTCAAATGCCTTACCCGGTACGGGTAGGGTATTTTGATTTATAAAGTACATCGTTTGGATTTCCGGCCAAACTTCATTTGTTTTGAACGGATAAGCTCCGGCAGCATGAAGGACAACAATAAGCAATTATACATTATTCTATTTGTGCTTGCTGTTATTGTCAATTTTGCCGGTATTAACGACAAGTTTTTTACCGACGACCCGGCACTCTACGCTTCCATCTCAAAAAACCTGCTGTACCATCATCATTTTTTCGAGCTGTTTACCTATAACCGCGACTGGCTCGATAAACCGCACTTCCCCTTTTGGGCCGTGCTGCTCAGTTTTAAACTTTTCGGCGTTTCGGTTTGGGCATACCGCCTTCCAGCACTGCTTTTCTTCATGTTAAGCCTGCGCTACACCTGGCTTTTTACCAAAAAGTTTTACGGCACCGAAACGGCCTGGATCGCAG
>DASZWG010000558.1:0-12795 GCA_035546675.1 Mucilaginibacter sp.
CCGACCAGGTTTACCAGACCTCCTTACAACAATTTGCTGCCGTGAAAGCCGCTACTCTCAGGCGGGAGAGCGCTGAAAAATCGCTGAAAGCTATCAGAGGGCAATTATGGCCTACCTTATCGCTGAACGGCGGGTTGTTTACCAGCTATTCGAGTACGGCCCAAAGGTCGTCTTTAATTGATTCAGTGACGGTTTTTCAGAATATATCTTACAACGATCAATTCAGGAACAACTATGGTACCTATGTGGGACTGGGTTTAAGTATCCCTATATTTGCCAATCGCACCAAACATAATGCTGTTTCCAAGGCAAAGCTGAACCTGCTGAACGAACAGGACCTGGAAGATAATGCCAAAATTCAGCTTCGGCAGAATGTAGAGCAGGCTTATTACAACATGGTCTCGGCTTATAAACGTTACCAGGCATTAAGCGAACAGGTAAAGGTATATGCTGAAAGCTTCAGGATTTACAAGCTCAGATTCGAGGCAGGAGTACTGACCTCTGTGGAGTATATTTTTGCAAAAAACAACCTGGATGCTGCAAACCTGAACCTCATCAGCGCACGGTATGACTATTACATCGACAGCAAAATTCTTGACTACTACCAGGGAAAATTATCTTTTTAATAACTGAAAATTTGATTTGCATTTGTTAAATAATTGCTGAAATTTAAATTCAGATCAAAGTAAGATATCCGGCTGATAATTGTCTCGTTATGAATCAAACCAGCCGGATATTTCCATATTTAGGCTTTTTCATTTCTGATATTTTTACCCCCTATCATCTTGCAGGATACTTGGAATAAATGTTAAATAAACATTTTATTTTTCAACCCGCGTATTTATATTTGTGACAGGCCGCGGCCGCCAATTGATAAGCTGAACCAGATGAAAAAAGTGATAGGAATGTGCCTGACGTGCATGGTTTTAATGACGCTGTCCTGTTCCAAAAAAAATAATACGCCAGCTCCGCCAACGCAAAGTGCTTATAAACCACCGGTGGTTTCGTCCACGTTTGCAAAAGGGGCCGATATAAGCTGGGTAACCCAGATGGAAGCCTCGGGCGTTAAGTTTTATGATAAATCAGGCAATCAGCAGGATTTGTTTGCGCTTATGAAAAGCCTGGGTTTCAATTCGATCAGGTTACGTGCATGGGTAAACCCTTCTGACGGTTGGTGCAATACCAAAGATGTAGTAGCCAAAGCCTTGCGCGCGAAAAACGCCGGAATGAAGGTGATGATTGATTTTCATTACAGCGATAGCTGGGCCGATCCCGGCAAACAGCCCAAGCCCGCTGCATGGGCCTCGCTTGACTTTAACGCATTGGTTAGCGCTTTGCACGATTATACGGTTCATGTGATGGACACACTCAAAACCAATGGCATCACACCCGATTGGGTACAGGTAGGGAATGAAGTTGACGACGGCATGTTATGGGAAGACGGGCGCGCATCCACGCACATGGCTAACTTTGCCGCTTTGGTCGAAGCCGGGTACGAAGCGGTCAAATCGGTGAGCAGCACTACGCAGGTCATCGTTCATGTATCCAACGGTTACGACAATGCCCATTTCGAATGGCTGTTCGATGGTCTGAAAAATAATGGAGCGCACTGGGATATCATCGGCATGTCGCTTTATCCGTCTGTGTCGAACTATAAAACACTCGATGCAGAATGCCTGGCAAACATGAAAGACATGGTTACTCGGTACGGTACGCCGGTAATGATCTGCGAAGTGGGTATAGAAGAAGATCAGCCTTCTGTGGCAAGGGATTTCCTGACCGATATCATTACCAAAACCAATTCATTGGCTAACGGGCAGGGCCTGGGTGTTTTTTACTGGGAACCGGAAGCCCACAATTGGCAAAATTATGGGCTCGGCGCTTTTGACAGCAGCGGTAAACCGACCATCGCGCTGGATGCCTTCGGCAATTAGATATGCTGAATGGCGTGCTTTAAAGCGGCGTTATGCTTGTATTTGAATACGAACGGGAAAATACAGGCGATAACCAAAGCATAAGCGGCGAAAGTAAGCCAGATGCCATGCCAGTTTTTAGTGTTATCGGGGAGAGTGAAAAATTTATCAATAAGGATGCCGCTGACCGAACTTCCGAACAACGCGCCAAAGCCGTTTACCATCATCATGAATAAGCCCTGAGCGCTGCCCCTGATCTCGGGTGTGGTTTGTGTTTCGACAAACAAAGATCCTGAGATATTAAAGAAATCGAACGCCATGCCATAAACGATGCATGACAAAACGATCATCCATAAGCCGCCATCGGGATTGCCGAAAGCAAATAAGCCGAAACGCAATACCCAGGCCAGCATGCTGAACAGCATAACATATTTGATGCCGAACCTGCGCAGGAAGAAGGGAATGGCAAGAATAAATAAGGTTTCCGAAACCTGTGAGATTGACATTATAATAGCCGGATATTTTACTGTCAGCAGGCCTTTATATTGCGGAATGTTTGCAAAATCGTGTAAAAAAGTATCCCCGTAGGCATTGGTCAATTGCAGAGCTGCACCCAACAGCATGGAGAAGGCAAAAAATATAGCAAATCGTGGGGTTTTGAATAAAGAAAATGCCTTTAAACCCAGCATATCAACAATTGACCTCTTATCCGTTGTTTTCATTAACGGCGGGCATTTGGGCAAGGTAAATGCATAGAGTCCCAGCGCTATAGCCACTGCCGAAGCTATATAAAACTGGTTAGGCGATATTTCGTTATGGGTAAGACTTACTACCCACAGTGCTGCAATAAACCCCACTGTCCCCCAGGTGCGGATCGGGGGATATTCTTTCACGACATCGATATTTTCCTTTTTTAAAGCTGAATAGGCGACGGTGATAGATAGCGATATCGTCGGCATATAAAATATCATATTCAGCAACATGACCCAAAAGAAAGCTACGGGATTATTGATCATCGGCAGGGTGATCAGCGACAAACCGCCCAGGATATGCATGATACCATACAGTTTTTCGGCGTTGATCCATTTGTCGACCATGATGCCGGTAATGGCGGGCATGAAAATGGCCGAAATACCCATGGTCGAAAAGATCGCTCCAAACTGTGCGCCAGACCAGTGTTTATTTTGAAACCAGTAAGCGCCGATGGTAAGTAACCATGAACCCCAAACAAAATATTGCATAAAGTTCATCAGGATCAGGCGCAGCTTGATGTTCATAGGATTCCGTTTGGGTTCAGGAAATAATCATTTTAATTAAAACGGAAAGTAGCAGAATAAATCCGAAATTGAAAATTCGAATTCCGAAATTCTAAGAGGCTTTTCTGCGGTTCAGTTCGTCGCGTATTTTGGCGGCCTTTTCATAAGCCTCTTCCGTCAATGCTTCCTGCAGTTTGGATTTCAATTCATCGTTGCTGAGCGAAGCATAACCGCTTGCGGATGCGGTGACAGTCTTTTCTTCCGTCGCATCGGCCATATTCTCGAGGTAAACAAAGTCGTTCCCTTCGATCACGATACCGGCCGAAGACAGGATGAACTCGTAAGTGTAGATGGAGCAATCGAATCTGACCGCCATGGCGATGGCATCGGAAGTACGTGCGTCGATCTCGATGGATTTTTTACCGTCAGAGCAGATGAGTTTTGAATAAAAAATGCCATCGACAAGGTTATAAATGATCACTTCCTGTATCGAGATATTGAAAGCTTGTGCGAAGTTTTTGAACAGATCGTGCGTAAGCGGGCGGCTGGGAGTCATTTTTTCGATCTCGATGGCGATAGCCTGGGCTTCAAAACTCCCGATGATGATCGGCAGCCTGCGGCGGCCGCTGATTTCGCCTAAAACCAATGCGTATGCGCCGGATTGTGTCTGGCTATAGGAAAGCCCCACGATGTCGAGCTTAATTTTTTTCATGTTGTTGCCCATCACTGCAAACCTTTACGCCGAAGCCTTATATTCTTTTATAGCACTTATCAATTTTGGTACCACTTCAAACGCATCGCCTACAATTCCGTAGTCGGCTACCTTGAAAAATGGCGCTTCGGGGTCTTTATTAATGACAACAATAACCTTTGACGAGCTGACGCCCGCCAGGTGTTGTATCGCGCCCGAAATTCCGACCGCAATATACAAATTTGGACTGACAGCTATACCGGTTTGTCCAACATGTTCGCTGTGCGGGCGCCATCCTGCGTCCGAAACAGGTTTTGAACATGCCGTCGCAGCGCCCAGCAGATCAGCGAGTTCCTCGATCATACCCCAGTTTTCGGGGCCTTTTAAACCCCGTCCGCCCGAAACAACGATCTCGGCATCGGGTAATGAAACTTTGTCAGCCGATTGGACTATCTCTTTTACCACGGCTTTAAAGTCCGAATCCCGGAGTTCGGCTGCCATTTCTTCTATCTGGCCAACTCCGGGTTGTTCGACAACTTTGTATGAATTAGGCGTCAGCGATATGACTTTATTGGCTGACGTTAATTCAACCGTGGCAAAGGCTTTGCCCGAAAAAGCTGTTTTTTTGACAGTGAATTTGCCGCCCGATGTTTCGGGCAATGCGACGGCGCCGTCAGCCATGCCGGCCTGCAGCTTTACCGCGATACGCGGCGCAAGTCCGCGGCCCGAAAAAGAATTGGACAGCACAACGATCTCCGCCTGTTCCTTTTTTGCCGCTTCAGCGATCACCGAAGCATAAGCCTGGTTGGCGAAATGTTTGAGCCTGTCGTTTGAAACATTCAATATTTTATCGGCGCCGTATTTCCCGGCAAGCGCCAGCACATCAGCCTTTACATCGCCGATGGAAATGGCAACCAGGTTGGTGTTAAGCTGGTCAGCTATGGCTTTCGCATAGGAAATAGCCTCGAAAGTTGATTTTTTGAATTTACCGCCGGTATTTTCCGCGTATATTAAAACTGGCATATCGTAATTGGGTAGTAAATTTTTAAATGTCAGATCACCCGCGCTTCGCTATGCAGCAAACCCACCAGTTTGCCGCTATCTTCAGCCGGAATTAATTTCACTTGTCCGCGCGGTGCGGGCGTTTCATAGCTCAATATTTCTGAAAGCGTTTTCACCTCGGCCGGCTCAATTACCTTCAGCGGTTTGGTCCGTGCCGACATAATGCCCCGCATATTGGGTATTTTAGGTTCGGCAACACCTTCGGCCGCACCGGCCACAAAGGGGAAGGGGATAATCAGTATCTCTTTGCCACCCTCAATTTCACGTTCAACAGTGCCCTTATCGCTATCAATGTCCAGCTTTTTGATGATAGACACCGATGGTATATCCAGCAATTCGCCCAGCATGCCCGCTACCTTCGAACCGTTGTAATCGATCGATTCGCGCCCTGTCAGGATCAGGTCGAAGGGATTTTCTTTTACGTATTGCGCTACCTGGTAAGCTACGAACCACGCGTCGTGCGGTTTGGCATTGATGCGGATTGCGTCATCTGCGCCGATAGCCAGTGCCTTGCGAATGGTGGCCTCAGTGCTAACTTCACCGACATTGATCACCGTTACGGTGCCTTTCCCGCCCTCGGTCAGTTCGATGGCCCTCGCAAGCGCGATCTCATCGTACGGGTTAAGGATAAATTGTACGCCGACGGTATTAAATTGCGTGTTGTTGTCAGTAAAAGTTATTTTTGTCGTTGTATCAGGTACATTGCTGATGCAAACCAGTATTTTCATACAGCTATTGTTTTTAATTGGCAATGTTTACGCCATGCCTTATAAGCATGACGGTCAATGAAAAATCAGGTTTGCAAATTTAGTCAAAAAAGAGAGACATTAAAATGCAGGTGAGCCGATTAGAAAAGTTGCTCGAGTTTTATAAAAATGAACCCAGCGACCCGTTCCTGAAGTATGCGCTGGCTACGGAGTATTTACGGATGAACGACAGGGACAAGGCGCTGGAGTATTATGAGAACCTGGTGAACAACCATCCTGATTATGTAGGGACTTATTATCATTTGGGGAAGCTGTACGAGACGTTGAACCGTAAACCCGAAGCGATAGTGACCTATGAAAAAGGGATGGCGACCGCGCAAAAACAGCGTGATAATCATGCTTTCGCCGAATTGCAGACCGTTTACCGCGAAGCTACCGGGTTTGATGATTTTGATTTTTGATGGGTTCACAGACCATGGATGGTAGCTCATATTCAACTATCTTCCATCATGAACTATGAACCAAGAACCATAAACTAATGCGCAAACGCCAGCTTTTATTTCTTCGCGATACGCTGATCTATACCTTCACCTCGTTTGGCGGTCCGCAGGCGCATATAGCCATATTACTGCGCGAATTTGTGGAGAAGCGGCGTTATATTACCGAAGAAGAGTTGATCGAACTGAATGCGCTGACGCAGATACTTCCCGGTCCGTCATCTACCCAAACCCTGGTGGGAATTGCCTGGAAAGTAGGCGGGCTGCGGCTCGCGATCATGACCTTCCTGATGTGGATTTTCCCTTCGGCTACGTTGATGTGCATTGCCGCTATCAGTTATAAAATGTGGCTTACGCACAGCAAGTTTTCAGATATACTCCGCTTTGTGCAGCCTATTGCCGTAGGTATCGTCGCGTATGCGACCTACACTTTTGCCGTCAAGTTTATTAAAACCAAAATATCCACTACGCTGGCCATCAGCTCGCTCATCGCTACGCTGATCCTGCGCAGTGCTTACGCATTCCCGATATTGATTTTGCTGGGCGGTATTATTTCATCCGCATTAGAAACACCGCCGCAGGAAACGGCATTGCGCGTCAGCCTGTTCGCCAATGTCAACCCCAAAAAAGTGATATATTTCGTCGGTATCCTGCTGGCCTTTGCCGCACTCGGCGCCATCATTAACCAGACATCGCCATTCAGCTTGCCGATACGTCTTTTCGAAAACTTTTACCGCAACGGCATCCTCATCTTCGGAGGGGGGCAGGTGCTGGTACCACTGATGTTCACGGAGTTTGTCGAAGTGAAACACTACCTCACCAATTCCGAATTTCTATCCGGTTTCGCGCTGCAGCAGGCTTTGCCCGGCCCTACATTTTCATTCACGTCCTTCATCGGCGGCATGACGCTTGGCAACAAGGGGCTGGGTATAGGCGGCCAGGTGCTGGGCAGCATCATCGCGGTTATCGGTATCAATATGCCGGGACTGATCCTGATCCTGTTTATCGTACCATTTTGGGAGGATCTGAAAAAGATAACGCGTATCCGCAATTCGCTGAGCGGGATAAGCGCAGTAGCTGTGGGTTTTATGGCAACGGCGCTGATACTGCTTACCAAGCCTTTCGGTTTACATTGGGAAGCCTATGCGCTAATGGTAGCGACTTTCCTGCTGCTCAATTTTACCAAAATAAAAACACCGGTCGTAATTGTGATCGGGGTGGTTTTGGGCTTGATATTCTAATTTTGATTTATACACGGGATGTTGTAATTTCATTACATGAAAACCTTTATCCAATTTCGATTTATCTTAGCTATTATTTTGATACTGTCGACAATCTCCATAGCTAATGCTCAATACCGTTTCATTAAATCCGAACACGGAAGCTATTATGACAATAGTGGAGCAAAGCATACCGGAATTGTTTATTTCAGATCTTATGGTGAGAAAATCGAGTTTCAGGCAGATAGTCTAGGTAAGCCTCAAAAGCTATCATTAGACAACATTCAGTCTATTGTATTCAAACATCGACCATCACGAGAAGACAGTATATGGGGTGTTTCGGCCCTCGATAGTTTTGTGGTTTTACAACCATGGAAAGATAAATGCTTGGCGAAATATGTAACTACGCTTCAAGGGGTAAAGATTTTTGGCAATGTTTTTACTATTAATACTTCGCCTGATTTTAAATGGCAGCAACATCTTACTGCTACAGAGTATATTTTTGTGGAAAATGGGGTAATACTAAATGAGAGCGATGACAAATCCGTCACATGGAAGGATTTTTATAGTGGCAAATTCAGCAATTACCCAGATATCGTGGCGTTTATCCAACATCTTAAGAGCAAAAAGAATTACGCCACTTACGGCGATATTTATGCAATTGTTAAATATATCACTCATCATTATCCACCTGAATAATATATAACTGCTTTGATCGTAGGTACCTTACTCGTACTTAATTTCACCAAAATAAAAACCCCAATCGTAATTGTGATCGGTATTATTTTAGGGTTGATATTTTAAGCCTCCTATCCCCCTGAAGGGGGAATATTGGCTAATTAGCCCCCTTTAGGGGCTGGGAGCTAAAACGGCTCATCGTCGATATCATCCATTCTCGACGGGCGGATGATGAAATTGCTCGGCTTATCAAAATCCTGCGATGGATTGAGCCCGGTAAGTGCATTATTTTGCGGTATAAAGTTATCTATCCCCTGATCAAGGTCTACGAATTTGACGTATTTGCCTACAAATTTCAGCCGTACCGTGCCGGTTTCGCCGTTACGGTGTTTGGCGATGATCACTTCGCCCACGCCCTGCGTCGGGTTGTTATTCTCATCCACATCGAGGCCGTAGTATTCCGGACGGTACAGGAACAGCACCATATCGGCATCCTGCTCGATGGAGCCCGACTCGCGCAGGTCGGACAGCATGGGTCTTTTAGATGCACCGGGACGGTTCTCAACCGCGCGGCTTAACTGCGACAGCGCGATAACGGGTACATTCAGTTCTTTGGCGACCGACTTCAGCGCGCGGGATATACTGCCGATCTCCTGCTCGCGGTTACCGCTTTTGCCGTCGCTTTTGCCCTGCATCAGTTGCAGGTAGTCAATGATGATCAATTGTATATCGTGCTGGGATTTCAGGCGGCGGCATTTGGCCCTGAACTCAAAGATGTTCAGTGCGGGGGTATCGTCAATGATCAGCGGCGCCTGTTCAAGCCTGCCTATCTTGGAGTGGATCTGCTGCCATTCCCATTCTTCCAGCGTACCCTTGCGTATCTTTTCCTGTTCGATCTGGGTTTCGCCTGAAATAAGACGGTTTACCAACTGCACCGACGACATTTCGAGCGAAAAAACAACCACCGGCCGGTTAAAATCAACCGCGGCATTGCGGGCGCAGCTGAGTACGAAAGCCGTTTTACCCATAGCGGGCCGCGCGGCGATGATCACCAGGTCAGATTTCTGCCAGCCCGATGTCATCCGGTCCAAATCGGTAAAGCCCGAGGCCACACCTGTGAGCCCGTCCTTTTTATCCTTCAGCGCTTCTATCTCCTTCAGGGTCTCGTGCATCAGGTCGTCCATCTTGCGCGAATCGCGCCGCAGGTTATTCTGCGCGATCTCGAACAGGTTCTTTTCGGCCTTGTCGAGCAGGTCGAGCACGTCCGTTGTATCTTCGTAAGCGTTATTGATCACCTCAGTAGAGATGCGGATCAGTTCGCGCTGGATAAATTTCTGGATAATGATCCTGGAGTGATATTCGATATTGGCCGCCGAGGCCACACGGTTGGTAAGCTCGGTGATGTAATATGCACCGCCTACCATTTCCAATTCGCCCTGCTGGCGCAGTTGTGCGGTCACGGTCAGGATATCGACCGGAGATGTGCGCTCGAACAGGTGCCTTATCGCAGCAAATATTTTCTGGTGATTTTCCTTATAGAAAACGTCCGGTTTCAGGATGTCGATCACTGAGGAAAGCGCGTCTTTTTCGAGCATCAGCGCTCCGAGTACGGCTTCTTCCAGGTCAACGGCCTGGGGTGGTAATTTACCCAAACCGGCAAAGGGATTTGCACTGGTTGCCCTGCTTCTTCTTTCGTTGGTGTCCCGGCTGTAGCGGTTATCGTTGTCTAAAATCATGGGGTAACAAAAATATACAAAAAAAGTTCGGATTCGCTAACACCTGTTAATTTACGAAAATAATAAACGCCAAAAATGATACAATTTTTGATGGCTGATCTTAACAGTTGATGTGTATAAACTGTTAACTGAGGTAGTAAGAGCCTGAAAGACAAATGTGTGAATAAAGAAAATGAATGTTAAGTATTTTAAAATAAACTAAAAGCGTGATGGGTATAAAAGCGGTAAAAACGATTAATATGGCTACTTTTGACGAAATTATTATTCGTAAGCATGACATATAATCCCCGGCCGCAGCGCGAGAGCAACCAAATGGTGTTTGGTATCAGGGCAGTTATCGAAGCGATACGCTCGGGCCGGGAGATCGAATCCTTGTACATCCAGCGGGGGATAGGCGGCGGGTTGCTGAACGAGCTTAAGGAACTGACCCGCGAGCACGGCATCATTGCCCAGCAGGTGCCGGTTGAAAAGCTGAACCGTATTACCGCCAAAAACCACCAGGGAGTGATCGCCGTCATATCGCCGATCATCTACCAGAAGATAGAGAACATCATCCCGACGGTGTTTGAGCAGGGAGAAACCCCGCTTGTGCTCGTGCTCGACGGCATCACCGATGTGCGCAATATGGGCGCCATAGCGCGTACGGCCGAGTGTGCGGGCGTGCACGCCATCGTTGTACCGGCAAAAGGTTCGGCGCAGATCAACGCCGATGCCATCAAAACCTCGGCGGGGGCGCTGTACAAGATACCGGTTTGCCGGCACGATAACTTCATGCAAACCATGCGCTTCCTGCAGGAATCGGGCCTGCAATTGGTGGCCTGCACCGAAAAGACCAAAGACTACATCTATACACCCGAGTACACCCTGCCTACAGCCATTATCATGGGTTCGGAGGAGGACGGCATCCGCAACGAGATACTCCGCATTGCCGACCACCTGGCCAAGATCCCGATGTTCGGCGAGATCGAATCGCTCAATGTGTCGGTATCGGCGGGGGTGATACTGTACGAGGCGATCAGGCAAAGAACCACCTCCGTCTCCTGAATCGGGAGCTTCCTACACTATCATTCACGCTCGCGCCTCTCCCGGGCATGTTTGAGCGTTTAATGTATTCAATTACAGGTAAATGCTGTTTACACTATGCCTCAAAATTTGAGAGCTTTATTCATTCCGAGTAAAAATGGCAGCTAAGTAACTATAAAACAGATAGTTAATATTTGGCAGACGTATACACAAAATAATACCTGTTTTTACCCAAAAATCACGAAAATGACACTTTTGATCACTTTCAGCACACTTTTGAGCATATCCGGACAAGTTTTTGCCTCTAAAACCGGCTTAGTGTACCCGGATCTCTGAGACCTTTTTGACTAAATTTTTAGGGTAACTACACTATGCTGCCGGGCATCTAATAATGGGAATGAATTCCGAAGTTTTGATACTTCAGAATTCGGCATTCGATATTCATTATTCAGTGTTCAAAAACTCCCTCTTCAGGGCCGGGGGGTTAAATATACTTCGTCCCGAACTTGGCCTTTACATCGGCTACTACCTGTTTTACGTTCTGTTCCTGGTCGCGCGGGCAGATCAGCAGCGTATTGTTCGATTCGACCACGATAAAATCATGCAGCCCCTGCAGCACCACCAGCTTATCCGGCGGTACATTGACCATACAGTTCGATGAGTCGTACATGATCACCTTATCCGAAGGGATCACCGCATTGCCCACATAGTCCTTTTCAGCTAACTGGTAAATAGAGGCCCAGGTTCCCAGGTCGGACCAGCCGAACTCCGAAGGCAGCACGTAAACGTTATCCGCCTTCTCCATAATGCCGTAGTCGATAGAAATATTGGTGCACTGCATGTAAGCCTGGTGAACGTGATCCTTTTCGCCCGAGGTATTATAAACGCTCCGCGCATCGGCAAATATCTCGTTCATTTCAGGCAGGTAACGGCTAAAGGCTTTGAGTATCGCTTTGGCCGACCATACGAAAATGCCCGCGTTCCACAAAAAATCGCCGCTCTGGATAAAGGTTTTGGCGATATCGAGCGTCGGCTTTTCGGTAAAGGTCTTTACTTTATAAAATTCGTCGTTCATCGCCTGGTCGGTATACTGGATGTACCCGTAACCCGTATCCGGGCGCGAGGGCATAATGCCGAGCGTAATGAGGCAATCGTTTTCCGAAGCCGCTTTGAGCGATTTTTCGATGGCGGTGATAAAAGCGGCTTCATCCAGTATCAGGTGATCCGAAGGCGCCACCACGATGGATGCTTTGGGGTTGATGCTTTCGATCTTATAGCAGCCGTAAGCGATGCAGGGCGCGGTGTTGCGCATCACTGGCTCGGTCAGTATCTGGTTATCGGCCATGGCTGGCAATTGCTGCTTAACCAGGCCGGTATAATTTTCGTTGGTGACGATGTAGATATTTTCGGGCGGGCAAACCTTCAGAAAGCGTTCGTAGGTGTTCTGGATAAGTGTTTTGCCGGTGCCCAGTATATCCAGGAATTGTTTAGGATAGGAAGTCCGGCTGATGGGCCAGAAACGGCTCCCGATACCCCCTGCCATGATAATGGCATAGTAGTTTTTATTCATGCGTATGGTAAAGAATTTTGTTGATGCAAATCAGAAACAAAAATGTACAATATTCTGTAAATTACATATTAAATAAGTTTAAGTCAAGGGGCCGCGTTTCCGGCCGTCACAGAAAGCGCTAAATGAAATAAATTGTTTTCATTTAAAAATCATTTCAATATAAAATTTTAAAGGAAACCCATCGTTTATTTAGAATATTTTGTTATTTTGAAACTTTAATTGTAATAATAGACATTACCTGTAATGATTGAAACCAAACGGTCGCTTTTTGATAATTTGCAGAATTTTTTTGGGTTTGATAACTTCAAAGGGGAGCAAGAGGCGATCATAACCAGCATACTCGCTGGGAACGATACTTTCGTAATAATGCCAACAGGCGGGGGCAAATCCATGTGTTACCAGCTTCCCGCATTAATGAGTGATGGAACAGCGATCGTCATAT
>DASZWG010000559.1:0-4590 GCA_035546675.1 Mucilaginibacter sp.
ATCACCTGCCCCACGCTGATGGGTATTGGTCTGCTGGATCCATTGGCGCCGCCGCCGAACGAGTATGCTACCTATAACAATATTACCGCCAAAAAGCATATTATTATTTTTAAGAACCTGGGACACGAAGTAGCCGAGCGGTACAAGAACTATGAAGGCAGGTGGATGCGGGATACTTTTGGACTATTTTAACAAGAACGGACATGACCCTGGCAAGACCATCATTGAAATATAAATTCCTGTTATTGCTCCTGTTCGTGTTTGCAGAGTTTAAGGTTTATGCAGGAGGTTTCCCATTGAGGCCCGGGCGGTTCTTGCTGGCGCCATCAATAAGCTACTTCTGGGCCAGGAAGGAATGGAACTCGAACAGTATGCTGGTTCCTTTCCCCAATAACGGCCAGTTCAATTCGATCACGACTACCATGTATATGGAATACGGCATTTCGAGAAGAGTCTCATTTGTCGCCTCGCTGCCTTACGCCATCAACGATTACCACCAGGACGATTATCATCCCGGCAAAGTATCCGGGGTTACCGACCTGGAGACGGGTATCAAATATTACCTGGCAAACATTGCTTACCAGTATTATTTCACCATTCAGGGTACCGCTATTACACCGCTCTACAAGAACACCAGTTTGGGTTACGGCGAATCGGGCGCTGAATTTAAAGCCGCCTTTGCAGGGAGTGGTATGATCGGGGGCACGAATGTTTACTTTAATATCGAGAATGGTATCCGGCAATATTTCGGCTCCATCGGTCCGCTGCAGGACCGTTATGCTGCCACTTTCGGCATGACGCTCGATAAGAAGCTGAAGGACCAAGTCTCCCTCACGCTTAGTGGTTTCTACACCACCAGCAAATACAAAACGCTTACCCCGTACCAGGTCGCTAACTTTTATACCAGTACCAACTTCTCGTTTAAACAAGTTTCACTAAGTTACGGGCATAGTTTCAGCACCCGCTTTACGGCTTTGGTTTCGGCCGGGCAATTTATTGCCGGTCGTAACACAGGCGAGGGTACCAGCGCATCATTCTCTATCATCTATCGTATCGATACGAGATAATGGATGAGATGTTATTTTTGAGCATTATGAAAAAGCTATTGATCATTTTTTTCCTGCTGCCGTTTTACTGCGTGGCGCAAACAGCCGACAGCTACGTTCAAAGCGGCAACGACAAGGCAGGGAAAAAAGACTATAGCGGAGCGATAGCCGATTTCACCAAGGCTATTGAAATGGGGGATACTAAAGCTACAACCTATTTTTACCGGGCCAATGCCTATGCGAACATGAATGAACAGCGCAAGGCTATTGCCGATTTCGACCGCGTTATACAGCTCGACCCGGGAAACGTCAAGGCATGGTTCTACCGGGGCAATGCCGAAAGCGCGATAGACGATTACGCCAAAGCGATCACCGACTTCGATAAAGCGATCTCGATGAGTCGTTCGCCGGGCGCGGACATGTACCATTACCGGGCCAACGCAAAAGCTAATTCAAACGATTATAAAGGAGCAGAAGCTGATTTTACGGCAGCGCTCAGGCTAACGCCAAATGATCCTGCACTGTACGAATACCGGGGTGTTGCCAAAAGCAATCTCGACGACAATAAAGGTGCTATAGTTGATTATGATAAGGCCGTAAGCCTTGATCCGCATAATGCCGATCTGCTTTTTTACCGCGCCAATGCCAAAGGAAATATCGGCGATAACCGCGGCGCCATAGCGGATTACAACGCATCATTACAGATCAATCCAAATAACGCCGAGGCGGTTTTTTACCGCGGAAACTGCGAAAGCAACATCGGCGATTATGACGATGCCATAGCTGATTACAAACAGACGATAGCGCTTAACCCGCGGATGCACAACGTGTATAAATACCTGGCCAATGTGCTTGGCCGGGGGCAGGATAAAACTGCCGCCGTTGCCTATTTTAGCGAACTGATCAAAAAAGAGCCGCAGAATGCGGAGCTGTACTTATATGACGGCCTGGTGAAAAATAGCGTTGGCGACAGGCAGGGTGCGCTTGACGACCTGGATAAGTCGATAGAATTGGACCCCAAAAACAGCGAGGCTTTTCAGAACCGAGCCGATGTGAAGCTGAATATGCATGACATGGACGGTGCAAAGGATGATGCCGATACGGCGCTGAAGCTCGATCCCAAAAACAGCTACGCCTATATTACGCGCTCGCTGGTAAATATGGAAGACAAGGATACCGTTAATGCCCTTGCCGATATCAACTCATCTATCGAAAACAATACCAAAAACGATTATGCCTACGCGGTTCGCGGCGACATAGAGATGGCCATGAAGAACTACGATGCGGCGGCCAAGGATTATGACAAGGCGGTGGAACTGGGGCCGGGGAATACCGAGAATTATATGAAACGGATCAATGCCCGGATCAAGACGGGCGACCGGCAGGGAGTTGTGCAGGATTTTAACAAAGTGATGCAAATGGGGCCGGATGACGATAGTTTGTACCCGCGCCTGGGGTATATTATGGTCGATAACCGCTTTTACAGCGAAGCCCTGCAGGTATTTAACAGGCTGGTGGCTAAGTACTCTAAGAATACCAAATTTTATATCGAACGCGGCATCGCCAACGAGAAACTCGGTAACCTTCAGCAAGCCCTGGACGATGATAATAAAGCCCTGCAGCTTGATAATACCAACAGCGATGCCTACCATAACCGGGGGAGTGTAAAAGCTGCGATGAAAGACTACGAGGGCGCCTTGAAGGATGTGGACAAAGCTGTGCTGCTGAATGAGAAAGACGATAAGGCTTTCCTGATACGCGCAGACATCCGCATGGAACTGAAACATTACCAGGATGCAGCCGACGATTACGGCAGCGCCCTGTTCCTCAATTTTGACGATAATACCATTGCTTTTGCGAAGCGCGCACTGGCCGAAAGCTATCTCGGCGATAAGGAGCATGCGCTTGCCGACCTGAAAGAAGCCGAAACGCTGGACCCTCACAACGAACAGGTTTATTATTTGGGCGGGCTGGCAAAGATTAACCTGAAGGACAAGTCAGGCGCCTGTGCCGATCTGAATAAGGCCGCTGCAATGGGATCAAAAGAAGCGCAGGACAAGGTGAAGGAGTATTGTAACTGACAGGAACTGGTGCAACAGATTATATGTGCCAATTATCAGTACGATTGTATTAAAACTTCTGCCGGTATGTGCAATACAGCATTAAGCTTACGGATCATGGCAAGGCTTAATTTGCGCTTGCCGGATAATATCTCGGATTTACGTGACCGGTAACCGAGGATATCGCCCAATTCTTTTTCAGATATACCCATTTGGTCGAGCCGGAACCTGATGGCATCCAAAGGGTTAGGCGACGGGATAGGGTAATGAGCTTGTTCGTAGGCGTTAACGAGAATACTTAACACCTCCAATTCATCAGATGCAGCCGAACCTTCCTTAATATCACCCTGCATCAGTTCATAAACACGGGCAAGCGCGATTTCGTATTGTTTTTCGGTTTTAATGGGCTTTAACATAACTTATTGTTTTTGCATCGATTTCGTCGTATTGCTTATGGGTGCCAAACCAAACAACAAATACGATCTTTAATCTGTATTCGATATCAACTATCAGGCGGTAGCTATTCCCATGTATATTAAATACCACCCGTTTATTATTAAGTACCGAAGCATTACGGTATTGTTGTTTTAGTTCATTGGGGTTGTTCCATGCCGCTAATAAGGCTTCTTCATACCAACTGAATAGCGCCTGTTCTGCCTGGTGAAATTCGGCTGCATATTCTTTCAGTGTTTTTACTGCTATTACCCGCATTAATTACGCAAATATAATCAATGTTACCAATTTGGTAACATTTTGAGAGAAAAAATCTATTGTTACCATCTGCTGAACTAATCACCTTACTTGAGGAACTAAAGGCTAAAATATCTCCCCGATCACCTTCGCGCGGTAATCAAATATCTCCCGGAGCTTTTTTGCTACAACCAATTCATAGGCTACCCTACCGATAAAACCCCAGCCAATGGCATAATTCACAATATCGGTCATTTGCACTCCGCCTTCAACCGGTTTAAAATGGTGCTGGTGGTGCCATAGCGCATAAGGGCCAAAGCGCTGCTCATCGATAAAATATTCCTTTTCCTGCACATGCGTGATCTCGGTCATCCAGTTCATCCGGATGCCCCACAACGGCGATACCTTATAGGTGATGATCATGCCGGCATATACTTTACTATCGGGTTTAAAATCGGAGGTCACCACAAAATTCATGTCCTTCGGTGTGATCCTCTCCAGGTTGAGCGGAGAGGTAAAAAAATCCCAGGCCTTGTCGATGGCGGCGGGCAAAAAAGTTTCGCGTTGAAATGAATATGTTTTCACACTGCGATATACGAAAATAAATTTACCCCGGTTCTTAAAGCAGCGGATACGATAACAGGAATGCCCCGCAGGGCAGGCAACGGCGGCAGCCGTTTTTGGCAGGCGGCAATAATTATCCCTTACTGCACAATTTTATTGGCGCAATAGGAGCTGGCGAAAGCCTCTGGTTTAGCTTTGAACACAAAGCCCATGCTCAGGATGTAACCCAT
>DASZWG010000560.1:0-10019 GCA_035546675.1 Mucilaginibacter sp.
AACACGGAACAGCATCCCGGATAACCTATTATCCCTTCACCACTTCGAAGCTGAATGAGGCGGCGTTATAGTCGCGCATGTATTTTTCGGTAAAATACCGATGAAAGCGGACAGATTCTTCGTCGGTATAGCGTTCGGCGCCATTGTCTAAGTAATGAGAAATGGTAGCCAGCGTTCGCGGGCATTCCAGTATGGTTACCCGGCCGGTTTCGGTTATCTGCGCCTTAACCCACGATCCGTCGATCATCGCATCCCGGGTTATACTGTCTATCTGTTTCAGCGTTTCGGCCAGCTTATCCTTCGACTCGGGCAGGATGATTTTCAGTGCGATGTTGCCCGTGGTAACCGGTGATTGTGTTTTGTCCCTGAAATCGATGGTCGTTTTTTCGCCGCTGCGCCCCCTGTCGCTTATCCGGGCTGCAAATGGTCTGAAAAAGTTGTTGAAATAACCCGTTTCCAGCACTTCGGATACGGAACGTTCACCGTCGATAAATTTTTTATAGACTTTGAACAGGAACAGCAGCACGAATACCAGTACGGTGGTTATGATGATGACATTGCGGCTGCAATCGATCACTTTCGGAAGGCCGTCGTAATAAGCATAGGTAGTGGGCAGGATAAAGGCGATCAGTTCCTGGAAATCCAGGCCTTTTTTAAACGACGCCGGCGCGAGCCATTTCAGGTGCAAACTCATGGGACTAAGGGTTTGGTGCGATACAACCCGCTAAATTTAAGCTTGCCCGGCTTTATTGCCAAATCCGGTTTGGCTTTATTAGCTAACCGTCTTATCGATGATCCGTTTGATCACGCCATCCAGTTCATTGGTTGCCGCCTCCAGGTAATCGACCAGTTCGCGGTTAGCTTCATTCCCGATCGTATTTTTATTGATAAGCTGCATCAGTCCGAGGATCGTAGCCACTGGCCGCCTGATCTCGTGTGCGTTGATCTGGGCTATCTCCGTCAAGCGTTCATTTTGCTCCATTACGCGCAGTTCATGTTGTTTCATCAGGGTGACGTCTTGCATGGCGCCGATCATTCGTACACCTACGCCGTTCTCGTCGCGTATCACGATGCCCTTATCCAGCACAAAGGCATATTCGCCGTCAGCCTTCCTGAAACGGTATTCCTGGCTCCAGTTTACCATAGAACCGAATTTTACCTGCTGTGGGTACAGCACAACGCGCTCACGGTCATCGGGATGTACGTTTTCAAAATAAAAAGGCAGATTATCGCTGTTATAACCTGAACGGTGACCGAACAAATGACGCATGTTGTCCGAATAGTAAACTTCGTTCGTTTCCAGGTTCCAGTCCCAGATGATATCCGATGTAGCTTTGGTGGCAAATTCAAAACGTTCGTTACTGGTGCTCAGAGCCTTCTCGCGGCGGTGATTTTCCAGTATTACCTGCATGATGTTCGCCGCCCGCTCAATGGTGTGTTCTTCGGCTTCAGAGGGTGACTTCTTTTCGCGGTAATAGCAAGCAAAGGTGGCCATCACATTTCCTTCGCAATCCAGTATCGGGAACGACCAGCACGTTGTAAAGCCGTATCGTTCCGCTATTTCCTTATAATCGGCCCAGCGGCGATCGGTGGCAATATCGGTTACGATCACCTTCTGCTTCAGGTAGGCCGCCGTACCGCACGAGCCGACATTATCCCCGATGCTGACCCCTTCGATCAGTTCAAGGTAATCCTGCGGCAGGCTCGGCGCCGACAGGTTGTGGAGTTTTCCATTCTTGACTTTCTGCATCGAGCAGATCAGCCCGGAATGCAGCTTCTCGATGCCAGATAAATAAATGCCGATGATCTCGGTCAGGCTCTTATCGTTGCGGGCGTTCAGTTCCAGCACGCTGCGTTCCAGCCTGTCCATTTCATGGTAGTAACGGCTCTCGGTTACATCTTTGGCCAGCGTCAGCGATACCCTTCTTCCGTTAAAGTTCATCAGGTGACCGGTGATATCCATGTACATGATCTCGCCGTTCTTTTTGCTGTGCCGCCAGTTCTTTTTATGGATTTCGCCATACGAACCCTGGTCTTTTACCGCTTCCTGAAGCAGCGGTATATCTTCAGGCGGGCGCAACTCCCTGATGGTCATCTGCTGTAACTCTTTCCTGCTGTAGCCGTATTTTTTGATAGCTTCTTCGTTGCAGTCCAGTATCTGCAGCGTCTCAAAATCCCACATCAGTACCGGCAACGGGTTTTTATCGAACAGGTAACGGTACTTTTTTTCCGATTCGATCAGCGCCTCCTCGCTTTTCTTCCGTTCCGTTGCGTCGCGGGCTATGCCATAGCGTAATCTGTCTTTCGGGTCCCATCGCGCCGACCACATCAGCGGCACCAGCGAACCGTCCTTACGAACGTAACGGTTCTCGTTGTCTGTTACCTCGTTGCCGGCCATAACGCTGGCGGCCATCGTTTTGTTTTTTTCCAGGTCTTCAGGATATATATAATCAAACAGCCTGTTCCCGATCATTTCCCCGGGTTTGTAACCCAGTATCTTTTCGCAGGCTGCATTGATATTGACAATCCGGTCGTTTTCATCGATGGAGCAGATCATATCCATTGATGAGTCGAGTATTTTTTCGAGTCTTGCCCTGGTGCTTTCCAGCGCCATCAGGTTCAGCGTATCGGGTGTAATGTCTTTCGAATAACAGGCCACGCCAAACACATCGCCGTTATTAGTGATCATGGGGCTCAGCGAGATCAGGCTATACTCCATCCCTTTTTTCAAAGGGTTGTATGCCTGTTCTTTAATGGTGAACTGTTCACCTTTCAGCGCCCTTGCATAATACGAACTCCACTTGCTCAGTTGTTCTTTACCAAATGCTTCGATCAGGACATTGTCACCCGGGCGTGGAGTTATACCGGTAATGGTTTCTATTCTTGCAGCAAAAGAATGGTTCGCTGTGATAATGCGCAACTGGTTATCGACCGACCATATCAAGTCCCGGGTGCCATTGATGAGGGCCTCCTGGTGCAGTACGGTTTCGATCAAACTATCTTTTTCTTCCGACTCTTTATCTAACTTGTTTTGCAATTCCATTTCAGCCTTTCAGTGCCGCATTAAGATAATAAAGGTTATTCTCGCAATAGGGGTATTTATAGCAAATCATGTCCATCAGCTATCGGTTACGAGAGTCCTGGTGTTGGCGTTAGTGTTGCAGGGTTCTTTATAGCAAAACATTTTAGGGGAAGTGGCTTGATCAAATAGCAGGGCATCTTTCTTCACAGGTTCCATTGAGCTTTTAAAATTCTTTTTACGAAAAACGGGAGATTAATGTTTTGGAAAAATAAAATTGCTTTGTTCCGTTTTTATCCCGGCGCGGTAGTTGTCACCCTCTTTTTCATACTGATTATCAATAGGCTAAATGTATTGCGTGAAATGTTTACCAAAGTATTATCCCACGCAATACAAATATAATCTTTTTTAAAGTAAATTAATTCCTGGTTAAATAATATTGAACTTATGCGAAAAAGGCATATTGGTCATACGCCTTTGTATATCGCCATTAATAAGAGATATCTTGTTAGCCCGTCATGCCTTCGAAGGCTTCGGGAGGTTATCTTTTGGCCGATCTTGCTACTAACATTATGTTTAAAAATCCAAGTAACAGGAATAATGCAGGGATAATGGGGGGCTTTATTTTTAAGGGCAGCACGTTAGCAGGTACGTTTGGATTCAGATGTACGATTATGGCCATGACCATCATGACAATTACTGCTATCGAAGCCGTCATGATCGCAAAGCGGAATATTCTTTGAGGCAATCTTCTCCTGAGTATCATGCTGACAAGAAAAAGGGCCCCTGCAAAAATCTCGCCTGCTATACCAAGCCAGTAAGAGAATTTGCTTAATCCACTGGTCATGATCTGGACAGAATACCATCCTTTGAACGGATTGAAGAATTTTAAAACGCCAAAAGTAAACACAGATATGCCAAGTGATATGGAAATTATTCTAACTGATTTCATGCGATTATTTTTTATGCAAAAGAAGGTTAGAACAATTGATTTTACCTGGCTGTAAAGTTCAATAATTAGTCATTTTCGTTCATTTTATATCAATCAGGTATCTGGCAGCAGAAATGCCGCGACCAACTTTGTTGGAAGGGAAGATTCTTCTGAAGATCGCGGGGCAGTTAAGATTCTGCTAAGGCCCGTGGTGAAATTTAACTGCGTATTATTTCGCCGTTTTCTTCTTGGATGCCTTGGCTTTGGGATTATAAGCCAGGCACAGGCCGATCCAGTAGTCAAACTGTTCTTTGGTCTGCATTCCGTCAGCATTTACGTAAACATAGCCTTCCATCGGTTTCCCGGCAAAGTCCATTTCGCGGCAGCCGCGTTTTGCGAGGGCTTCTTCATACACCTCGGTGCCTATGCGGCACATCATTTCATCCTTCACGACGCCTACGCACATTTTCCCGTCAACCATATAACATACCCCGCCGAACATCAGCTTTTCCTCAACCGAGGGCACATTTGACAATGCTTCCCTTATCCTGTCGCTTAGTTTTTCATCGTACGCCATAATGCAATTGATAACTATCAAGACTAATTAATTTCATTCAGTTTATTTAAGGCTATCCCGGCAACAGTCATCGCCGGTTCGGGGTTTGTGCGATCTTCAATAGCCCATGCGGCCGATAAGCCTGCCCAGGCTGCTATCCACTGCAAAAGGCGCACCGGCTCAAGTCCGGCTGCTTCCGAAATAACCTGTACCTGCCGTTCCAGCCGTCCCGGAGCGGTTGCGGTAGCAATATCCGGGTTACAGAAAATATTGGCGTAGTCAAAGCCTTTTTCGCCCAGCAAACCCTTCGGGTCGATAGCCAGCCAGCCTTTCTGTCCAAAGTCGAGAATGTTGGCGTGGTGAATATCCCCATGCAGCGCCGCTATATCTTTTGGTTCGACCAATAATTGTTGTGCGACCTTATGGCATAACGCAAAAATACCTCCCTGCTGCTGAGCCGCGAGGGTCAGGCTCCTGAACCGAATATCCAGCGGAACAAGGCCGGGAGGATAGGGCGGAGCATGTGCATGCAGACGAGCAACTGCATCGCAAATGATGCGGCTGGCCTCATCGTCCCGGCCGTTCCTGGCCATACCGGTCAGCGAGTTTCTTCCGGTCGCCCTTTCCATTAATATGGTCCGCTCATCATATTTCAGTACCAGGGCAGCGCCATCCCCGTTCCACCAGGTCATAACATGGTTGCTCCGCGTATCCTTATCACGCCGGGCGATCTTCAGCATACAGGGAGCATCGGCATAAGTCACCGCCTGCAGCAATCCCGATGGCGTTTCAAAAGGTTCCCCTTCAGCCGACAGGTTCCAAAGGGATTTATAATGATCTAACAAGTTAAGCATGGTAAAAGCGAGGCGCAGTCTAATCTAAAAACAATTGCGCGTTCAAACAACACATCCCTTCGCGGGTTATTTGGGTGAATAGGTTTCCGGGGTCACTAAAACTTTGGGGGGCCTGAATTTAAAAAGCCATGAAAAATTTTGAAAGCTTAATAGACGCCACTAACGATTTGCAGAAACGAGGTTATACCGCTAACCTGAGTCTGGAAGGCGAAACCATAGCCGATAAGGAACGCAATATACAGATGGAAGCCGATGATTTCGGGATCGATGAGTTTTACCGCTTTGAAGGGGAGAGCAACCCTTCGGATATGTCGATCGTTTATGGCATCAGCTCACCAAAATATAACCTGAAAGGGATACTGATCAATGCTTACGGTACTTACGCTGATGACAACGAATCGGCCATACAGGCCAAACTACATCATTATATGGTGAGTACGCACCTGCACGGTGAGGATAAACCTACGGAATAAAGCAGCAGTGGTAGTATTGAGTAGCAGTAAAAGTATTATTCTGCAAACTGCAACTGCTATTGCCGCTAAAGCTGCGCCAGCAGCTTCCTGCCCCGGGATTGAATGGCCGCTGTGCCGTCGCGCATCAGGAAACGGATATGTTCCTTTAGTTCATCGCTTATCCAGGGATAGCGTTCGCGCAGGTTGAACAGGGACTGTGCCGCAAAGACCTTAACAGCGATCAGCACCTCCGGGTCTATCATCCAGTCGAAAAGCTGCTCCACTACCGGTTCAAAATCGGCTTCGGCCAGTTTTTGCCGGATGGCACCAGGCGCTTTATTTTCGGTAATGTGCATCATGATCTTGGCATAATGCCTTTTACAGCTTGGGTAACGGACATCTTTGAATCGTGCAAGCAAGTAACCGAGGTCATTGGTATACAGCTCAGGCTTTTTCAGGAAAAGATTTTCCAGTATCCATGCTGCACGAAAGGCGATATCGGCATCGGGATGAAAAGTGACGTCGATCAGGTCGCGCAGGGCAAAACGCTGCTTGTCCATAATGGCAGTTAGCTTCACCACTTTGGTTTTCGTGATCGTTTTGCTGATCTCTCCGATGAGTTCGTCTTTGGTCAACAAGGCTGAAATCTTTTCCTGAAATTTAGGGAAAGATGCCGGATTTGCAGACCGGAATGAAAAATAAATGGAAGATGGGGCCGGTACTATTCACAGTGCAAAAAGCTTAGCACGTAGTTGGCCCGGGCTTTCAGCATAGGTGTGGCTTCGGGTATCATGCCTTCCAGTTCTCTCGACAGCGCTTCGGCTATCCAGGGGTATCGATGCCGCATGTTGAACAGGGCCTCGGCTGCGGACGCGCGTATGCCGGTCAGCATTTTCGGGTCCTGCAGCCAGTTGAAGCATAGCTCAACCACGGGTTCCAGGTCGATTTCCTTCATCCGGTCGCGTATCACCCGCGGTACCTCAGGCGAGGTGAGCCGCATAATGATCTTGGCGTAATGCTTTAAGCAACTGCTGCAGTTCACATCGGTAACCCTTTCTACAAGGTAAGCCACGTCGTCCGTATAATTTTTCGGGAACCGGTACAGGATATTCTCCAGTATGCGCGACGCCTTATTGGCGATCGCTTTGTCGGGGTAAAAGGTCAGGTCGACCAGTTCCCGCAACGAAAAGCTTTCCTGCTTTAGCGTATTGCGAAGTTTAACGACTTTGATGTGCCTGTCAAAGGTAGAAATGTGCTGAATTAGCTGCATCTGTGTCATGATGAGGTTAAAGTTAGTACAAGGTTAAAGGAAAAATGTTGATAACTATTCAACATTGTGTTAATAACTGTGCAAAAATAGTATTATTAAGAAAATTTCTAACAAAATTTAATAATAAGTTAACTATGTGATTAAGATGTTGGTCCTGTGCGGGTCACCGAAAAGGAATTTTATGTGATATTGCTGATCAGCACCGGCTTTCGGACTTCATCAAAAATCCTACATTTGTCGTTTTAATAACAAGCTGCCAGATGGTTAAATTCAACCGGTTCACGCTGGACAACGGTTTGCGTGTCATCGTTCACGAGGATCACGCAACGCCGATGGCCGTACTGAACATTTTATACGATGTGGGTGCCCGCGACGAGGACCCGGACAGGACAGGATTCGCACACCTTTTCGAGCACCTGATGTTCGGAGGCTCGGTCAACATACCGCAATATGATGAGCCCCTGCAGCGCGTAGGCGGCGAGAACAACGCCTTCACTACCAACGATATCACCAATTATTACATTACCCTGCCGGCCGAAAATATCGAGACCGCGTTCTGGCTCGAGAGCGACCGCATGCTGAGCCTGGCCTTCAGCGAGAAAAGCCTGGAGGTGCAGCGCAACGTAGTGATCGAGGAGTTCAAACAGCGCTACCTCAATCAGCCCTACGGCGACGTATGGCTTAAACTGCGCCCGATGGTTTATAAAAAACACCCGTACCGCTGGGCCACCATCGGAAAAAACATCGGGCATATCGAGGAGGCGCAGATCGGGGATGTAAAGGCCTTCTTTAAAAAGCATTATAATCCGCAGAACGCCATCATGGTGGTCGGCGGCAATATCAGCACCGAAGGCGCTAAGCAACTGGCCGAAAAATGGTTCGGCCCGATACCGCCGGGAGAGAAATATCACCGACATCTGCCGCAGGAACCGGCACAGCAGGAAGCCCGGCGCGAAACCGTTACCGCAAAAGTACCGCTGAACGACCTGTATATTGCCTTTCACATGCCGGGGAGGCTGGACAAGGGCTATTATGAGCTCGACCTGATCTCCGATATCCTGTCGCGCGGCAATTCCTCGCGCCTGTACCGCAAATTAGTTAAGGACAAACAATTGTTCAGCGAGATACATGCCTACAATATGGGCAGTTTCGACAGCGGGATGTTTGTGATCGAGGGTAAGCCGCTCGAAAACGTATCAATAGCCGACGCCGAAGCGGCAGTGTGGGAAGAACTGGAACAACTGAAACAATACAGTGTACCTGACGATGAGCTGACCAAGGTGAAGAACAAGACCGAATCGACCATGGTATTTTCCGAAATGTCGCTGCTTGATAAGGCCATGAACCTGGCCATGTTCGAGCTATTGGGCGATGCCGGTATGCTGAACCACGAAACGGATAAATACCTCGCCGTAACCGCGGGGCAGGTGCAGCAGGAAGCGCAGGACGTTTTCAGGAAAGAAAATTCATCGACGCTGATTTATTTAGCTGAAGCTCATTAAGTCATTCGGTCATTTTTGAATGGCCAATGACTCAATGACCAATGACCCAATGACTATGCAAATGACAAAACTAAACAGAACCACGGCTCCCGATTTCAGGCCGGTAGAACATATCAGCCTCATCAGGCCCGAACATATTTTATTGGATAACGGCTGTAACCTGTTCGTTTTCAACGCGGGCGACCAGGAACTGGTGCGCATCGAATGGATATTTCAGAACCTGCGCTTCGATCCGGCGAAGCCCCTGCTGAATGTGGCGGTGAATACCATGCTGACCGACGGCACAAGCCGCCTGACTGGTGCGCAAATAGCTGACCAGGTAGATTTTTACGGCGCCTTTTTCCAGGTGGATTACGGCTATGATCATTCTCAGGCGGTGCTGTATACGCTGAACAGGCATTTATCTAAAGTATTGCCGATACTGAAGGATGTGCTTACCGATTCGGTCTTTCCAGAAAAGGAATTGGAAACGTTTGTTCGCAACCAGCAGCAAAAGCTGGCCGTAAGCCTGCAAAAGAACGATGTGGTGGCCCGCCGCACTTTTAATAAGGCGATCTATGGTGATACCATTTATGGCTTGGGCGCTGATTTTGATGATTATAAAACCCTGTTTCGCGACGATATGCTGGCACACTTCAGGCGGATGTATCAGCCTTCCAATTGCACGATGACGGTAGCCGGTAAGATCGATCCGGGTATTCTTGATCTTATTACCGATGCTTTTGGCAACAGTTGGGCCGGTCACGCGGAGAAGGCCGATGTGAGTCAGCAGGCATTACAACCAGCGAACGAGCATTTTTATTTTGTTGAAAAAACCGGCGCGCTGCAATCGGCCATCCGCATGGGTCTGCCTATGATCAACCGCACGCATCCAGATTTCCCTGCATTGCAGGTGCTCAACACCGTGCTGGGCGGCTATTTCGGCTCGCGGCTGATGGGCAATATCCGCGAGGATAAGGGCTATACTTATGGTATCGGCTCGGGTCTCAGCTCACTGATGCGTGGCGGGGCAATGTTCATCGCTTCCGAAGTAGGCGCCGATGTGTGCCGTGCCGCTGTTGCCGAGATCGAAAAAGAGATCGGTCTTCTCAAAACCGAACTGATACCGGACGAAGAGTTATCCCTTGTACGCAATTATATGATGGGCTCGCTGCTGGGCAGCCTGGAGAATGTGTTTTCTCACGCCGATAAGTTCAAGAATATCTATTTTGCGGGGCTGGATTACGGTTACTACGACCGTTATACCGAAGTGGTGAAGACCGTCACATCGGCAGAATTGCTGCAATTGGCCGGTCAGTACTTGGATACGGACAAATTTTACCGGGTTATTGTGGGAAAGTATTGATGCGCAAATGACCGGGAATTCAGACCGGGACAACACATCTGCACGTCTGAAATTTTCACATCTGCACTTCGCGATAATGTCAATCATAAG
>DASZWG010000561.1:0-3656 GCA_035546675.1 Mucilaginibacter sp.
TGGCCCACGCCAAACGTGTCATACTCGCTTTCGGAACGTTTTGGGAACCCGCTGATACCTTTGTAAACACGATTGGTATGAAAAATATCACGGCGTCCGGTCAGTATTTTATGGCCATAAGCCTGGTGCCCGACATCCCAAACCAGTTGGTCGTAAGGAGTATTCAATACATAATGCAGCGCGACGGTCAGCTCAACAACGCCCAGGCTGGCCGCAAAGTGGCCGCCATTCACCGAAACTTCGTCAATAATATACTGGCGAAGCTCCTGGCAAAGCTGTTCAAGCTGGTCTTCTTTAAGTTGCTTTAAATCAGATGGGTAGTTTATCTGCTGTAGTAAATCGCCGGCGGCTACCTGCATTGACATCCTCTTATAAATTCAATTTACAAAGTAAGCTATTTTATTGTGAAAATCATTGGCGAAAGCCAACAATTACATGTTTAACAATTATTAACACGATGTCAGGGGTATCAGTAATGATACGGTTTTCGGAGTGAACGGTTACGATAAAGTTTTCCACTTTCTTTTCGGTTTCTTAATAACTTTTATGAACGCACTTGGTTTTTTGCGTATACTTTTGAGTTTGATGACCGAGGCAAGTTTCGAAATAAGATTACCCCAGTTTGAAGGGCCGTTTGATCTGTTGCTGTTTTTTATCGAAAGGGACGAGCTGGACATACACGATATCCCCATTGCGCGTATCACCGACGATTTTTTGGATTATATCCACCAGATGAACAGCCTGAACATGGAGCTGGCCAGCGAATTCATTTTTGTGGCGGCTACGCTGATGCGTATCAAAGCCAAAATGCTGCTGCCCCGCTACGAAGCCGGCGACGAGGAAGATGGTAACGACCCGAAGGCCGAACTGGTGCGCAAACTTATCGAGTACAAAAAGTTTAAGCTGATCTGCGAGGAATTACGCCCGCTGGAGGAAGAACGGCTTAAGCAGGAAAAGCGCGGCAATATCGCTCATGACCTGGAGTTGGTCGACAAGACAGTTGTACCCGGAGAGGAATTATCGGAAGTAAGTCTATACAAACTGATGATGGTTTACGACCGGGTAACGAAGCGTTACGCCAACCGCAGCGAGGAAGTGACCCATACTGTGGTGCAGTACCCCTATACCATCGAAGAGCAGAAGCGGGCCATTAATGAGTTGCTACAGATCAATGAGCGTCTCGATTTTAAAGCAATAGCCCGCCGGTCGGAGAATAAAGTACACTTCGTTTACAATTTCCTGGCCGTTCTCGAAATGCTGCAGCAGCAGCTTATCAGGATACAGGTCGGTCTCGGATTCAATAACTTCTGGATCACCGCTGCACACTAAATTTAAAGCTTTCGGCTTTCTCTTTTTGCTTTCGCCTAAACTGTTAACTTTGCGCCGTCTGAATAAACCATGAAAAGAGATAAACTGATATTCAAGCTGCTGGATGAAGAACAGCAACGCCAGGAAGAAGGCATCGAACTGATCGCATCGGAGAACTTTGTGAGCCTGCAGGTAATGGAAGCCGCGGGTTCGGCAGCGACTAACAAGTACGCCGAAGGTTTGCCCGGCAAACGGTATTACGGCGGTTGCGAGGTGGTCGATGAGATCGAAACTATAGCCATCGAGCGTGCCAAACAGTTGTTCAATGCTGAGTGGGTAAACGTTCAGCCGCATTCAGGCGCCCAGGCCAATGCAGCAGTGATGCTGGCATGCCTGCAACCGGGCGATAAGATATTAGGTTTTGACCTTTCGCACGGCGGGCACCTTACACACGGTTCGCCGGTCAACTTCTCGGGTAAATTATACGAGCCTCATTTTTATGGTGTTGACAAAGAAACCGGCAGGGTCGACTATGACCAGCTTAAAAAAGTCGCCCTTGAACAAAAGCCAAAGCTGATCATTTGCGGCGCTTCGGCTTATTCGCGCGACTGGGACTATGAATTTATCCGTATGGTGGCTGATGAAGTTGGCGCATTGGTGCTGGCCGATATTTCGCACCCCGCCGGCCTGATCGCACGCGGTTTGCTGACCGACCCGCTGCCGTACTGCCATATTGTAAGCACCACCACGCACAAAACACTTCGCGGTCCGCGTGGCGGCATGATCATGATGGGCAAGGATTTCGAGAACCCCTTCGGGCTGAAGACCCCGAAAGGCGAGATCAGGATGATGTCATCGCTGCTGGATATGGCCGTGTTCCCGGGAACGCAGGGCGGTCCGCTGGAACATATCATTGCAGCCAAAGCTGTCGCTTTTCACGAAGCGCTGAGCGAGGATTATATGAAATATATCGTGCAGGTAAAAAAGAATGCGGCCGCTATGGCGCATGCGCTTGTTGAGCGCGGGTACAAGATCATATCGGGCGGTACGGATAATCATTTGATACTGATCGATCTTCGCAACAAAAATATTACCGGCAAGGTTGCCGAAAATGCCCTGGGAAAGGCCGGCATTACGGTGAATAAAAATATGGTGCCTTTTGACGATAAATCACCGTTTGTGACCTCCGGAATACGTGTGGGTACACCTGCGATCACCACACGCGGCATGAAGGAAAAGCAAATGGAATTGATCGTGGAACTAATAGATGCTGTAATAATTGATCCCGAAAATGAACCTTCTTTACGGAAAATCCGTAAAAAAGTGCATCGGTTAACGGAAGCTTTTCCGTTGTACCGGCATAAAGGTTCGGATCAATAAAAGTGAATAGGCATCAATCTGTTTTTACCAAAGATAAACGGCTCACAGCGCTCCAGTCATATCATATCTTAGATACCCCTCCCGAAAAAGAATATGATGCGATAATCCGTCTTGCTGCTTCAATCTGCAAAGCGCCCGTAGCGCTTATATCCTTCATTGATGCTGAACGGCAGTGGATAAAATCAGGCATTGGGGTCGATGTCAGGCAATTGCCCCGTATAGATGCCTTTTGCAATCATACCATACTGCAAGATGATATTCTCGAAATAGAGGATGTGCTGGAAAGTAATATTTTCAGCAGAAGCCGCTTTGTAGTTAATGATCCGCAGATCAGGTTTTACGCCGGCGCCCCGCTTGTCGACCCTGAAGGCAATCGTATCGGCGCCTTGTGCGTGATGGACATGATTCAGCGCAAATTAAGCGAAGAGCAATTGAGTTCGATGCGAACACTGGCATCCGAAGTGATGCTGCATCTGGAATTCAGAAAGCAGAAACGACAGATAAGTGTTATAGCTAACCGCGAAAAAAATATTTTTAACCTGCTGAATGCATCCCCGGAGATCCATTGCATACTGGATAAGGATTACCGGGTAGAAATGATCAGCCAGTCGGTAAGCGATATTATCGGTTATACTCCCGGTGAAATAACCGGCAGTGTAATATGGGATTATTTCCCTGCTGAAACGCGTATTGCTGTAACGCAACTAATCAAAAATGAACTGAACGCCCGGAAAAATCGGATTGCGACGGATACACCAATTGTGACGCATTCAGGCGACATTAAATGGCTGCGCTGGTCGCTGACATTCCTGGATAATCAATGGTATGCCGCCTGCAGCGACATAAGCGCATTGAAAAAAGCCGGGGATGAACTGAATATCCTTTCCTTCGCCACGCTTAAGTCGCCGGTTGGTATAACCATACGCGACAATGAGGGGCGGGTTGTATGGATGAACGAAGCCTTTGAG
>DASZWG010000562.1:0-2887 GCA_035546675.1 Mucilaginibacter sp.
AACACAGGACTAATTATATTATTCTTGTTACAAAAAGCAATGAAGGTAACAGCTATACTGTCATTACTGATCATATCCTCTGCCAACACGGTTCTCGCTCAAAACGCCTATTTTAAATTGGGACAGCAGGCTTTTGTTAACGGGGATTTTAAATCGGCTGTTACTCATCTCGAAAAATCCTGTATCATCGACTCTACCAACGCCAGCGCGCTTTGGATGCTGGGGTATTCCTATTACCATAGCGAGAGTTATAAAAAATCGATAGCTGCCTTCACCCGCGAAATATCGCTTAAACCGGCTGACGCATCTGCTTATTATTACCGGGCCCGGGCTGAAAACTATCTGGCTGTGGAAAATCAGTTAACAGATGCCGAAAGGGAAAAATACCTGCTCGGATCCATCATAGATTTCACTAAAGCCATTGAGGTAAATCCTGCCAGTACGCAGGAGAATATCAAGTATTACCAGAACAGGGGAATTGCTTACCGGGAGTATGGAGAATTCAGGTTATTGCCCTCAAATCATCTTTACGACAGGGTCCGCGGCATTAATTCGTTAAAAGCCTCCATTGCCGATCTTGAAAAAGTTTTAAGCGATGATCCTAACCGGCCGGACATCCAGACATTGCTCGATCTGTCGAGGCAGCGTCTTGCGACAGTACTCTCTGCTGCGCGGCATTAATTGAACACGCCTTTTATCGTATACTTTTGCAGACCAAGAAATCTGACACGCTGTAATTTCCGGATAATGTAGAGCGAATCCGGGAAGTAGCTTAGTTTTTCTTCACTTTCGTAAAGGATATTTTGGGTATGGTTAAAGATCAGTATCCACTTTATTTTATCCCCCGTTTTTTTGATAATGATGTCCCGGGTCTTCAGGTCGGTGTTTTTTTTGGCTTTATAGATCAGAAAGTCACCGGATTGCTGGATGTTATAGTCCGCTCTCCAGGCGGGTTTATTGATATCCGATTCCGTGAACAGGCTTAGTTCAGCCCCCCAGTCCTTTATATGGACTTTTTTTGTTTCGGTGTCATTATTATGTGTTACCGTTTTGGTGATCAGCGGGTTCAGCTTGGTTAGCCGGGCAGAATCGGCCAGGAAATAACCCTTCAGGTCAAAGTATTTCATACGCTGGCCAGAGCTGTTAATGCTTGGCTTGCAGGATGATATCAAACCAATGGCGACTGCAAGGGATAAAAAAAGAGATATTTTCTTGCAGGATTGCCTATACCAATACATCTCCGCTCATTTCTTTTGGGACAGGTACGCCGATGATCTTTAATATGGTAGGGGCTATGTCGCCCAGTTTACCATCTTTCACTTTTTTTACATCTTCATCTATCACAATGCAGGGTACCAGGTTAGTTGTATGCGCGGTGTTGGGCGAACCGTCGTCATTGATCATGTAATCCGCATTGCCATGATCGGCTATGATAATAAATGAATACCCGTTTTTCATACCTGTTTCCACCACGTCGCGTGTGCAGCGGTCGGCAGTCTCGGCGGCTTTTACTACGGCTTCAAAAACACCCGTATGCCCCACCATATCCGTATTGGCGAAATTGAGGATAATCACATCCGGCCAGCCGCTCTCCATTTCGGGTATAATGGCGTCGCGTATTCCCTCGGCGCTCATTTCGGGCTGCAGATCGTATGTTGCCACTTTGGGCGATGGTATGAGTATGCGTTTCTCGTTATCAAATTCCTTTTCCCTGCCGCCCGAAAAGAAGAAAGTGACATGCGGATATTTTTCGGTCTCGGCTATCCTGATCTGGTTTTTCCCGGCATTCTGCAAAATCTCGCCTAAAGTCTCGGTCAGGTCGTCCTTTTTGAATACTACCCTGACATTTTTGAACGTATCATCATAAGTAGTCATGGTGATATAATGCAGGTTCAGCGGGTGCATATTCTGCTCGGGGAAAGATTTTTGTGTCAGCGCCATGGTGATCTCACGCCCACGGTCGGTCCTGAAATTAAAACAGAGTACCACATCACCGTCCTTGATAACGGCCAGCGGTTCGCCTTTTTCATTCGTTTTTACAATAGGTTCGACAAATTCATCGGTCACACCGGCCTCGTAGGATTCTTTTACGGCGCTTAAGATATCATTGGTAGCCTTCCCGGTTCCGTGTACCAGCAGGTCGTACGCTTTTTTTACCCTTTCCCAGCGATTATCCCGGTCCATCGCATAGTAACGCCCGATAGCCGACGCCAGTTGGAAGGGAGTATTGCTGATATGATCTTCCAGTTCGCTGATAAAGGTGACGCCGGAGTTCGGATCGGTATCCCGGCCGTCGAGGAAAGCATGAATATAAACTTTGTCCAGGTTATATTTACCCGCAGCATCGCAAAGACCTTCTAGGTGCTTAATATGCGAGTGTACCCCGCCATCAGACAGCAGGCCGATAAAATGCACGTCCTTTTTATTTTGACTGGCATATTCAAAAGCCTCTTTTATGACCGGGTTGGTCACAAATTCGCCATCATCCACAGCTTTATGTATACGTCCCAATTCCTGGTATACAATGCGGCCGGCGCCCAGGTTCATGTGCCCGACTTCTGAATTGCCCATCTGGCCTGCCGGCAGCCCTACCGATGTGCCCGATGCTTCCAGTTTTGAATTAGGGTATTTCTGTAGCATCAAGTCAAAAAATGGCGTATTGGCCTTATAAATGGCATTAGATTTATCATGCCGGCCATAGCCCCAGCCGTCGAGTATAATTAAAACAACTTTTTTACGTTTTTCCACAACGCAAATATATGCGCAACGTTTAAAGATTGTAAATTTTAATCAGTAAGTTTATATTAAATTATTTAGCGATTAGTTAAATATGAAGTATTTATTTGCACTTGTACTGCTGTTACCGCTGATGTACACAGCTACAGCG
>DASZWG010000563.1:0-5496 GCA_035546675.1 Mucilaginibacter sp.
CGCCGGGAAATTGTCGCCCTGCGGGTACACGGTTACCGTTATATCTCCCTTCAGGTTACCGATTATGCCCCGGCTGATCTTCGATATGGTGAAACGTTTATCTTTGGTAAAATCGAAGCGGGTAAAAGTGAGGGTCGATAAAAAACCAGCCAGGATGATCGCTCCCAGGATGATCAGCATATTCTTCCTGAATACACCCTTTTGCTGCTGCATTTTGATCACCGCCAGTGTGAGCCAGATGAATACGGCGCTAAGGCAGATAAAATAAGCCAGGTCGCGGGTATCCAGCACACCGCGGCTCACCGATTCGTAGTGCTCGGTTATCCCGAGGTTCTGCAACCCGAGGTTTTGAAGCGAAAGCAGTGAGCTCAGCGAGTCGAAGCCGCTATAAAAGAAGTAAGATAAAAATACGGCGATGGTGAAGGCGATGATCTGGTTTTTGCTGACGGACGATGCGAACAAACCTATTGCAGCAAAGCATGATCCGAGCAAAAACAAACCGATATACGAGCCGATGACTGCCCCGGTATCGATATTGCCCACCGGAGTGCCCAATTTATAAACCGACACATAATACACCAGTGTGGGGATTAGCGCAAAAAGCACTAAAAGTACGCAAGCGAAGAATTTGCCCAGTACGATCTGTGCATCGGTAAGCGGGCGGGTAAGCAGCAGTTCAAAAGTCCCCTCTTTGCGTTCTTCGGCCAGCGACCGCATGGTAATGGCCGGTATCAGGAACATGAACAGGTAAGGCGCTGTGCTGAACAGGCTGTCGAGCCCGGCATAACCGTATTCGAGTATGCTTGATTCGGGGAATACCCACAGGAACAAACCCAGCACCAATAAAAATACGCCTATGGTCACGTATGCCACCAGCGAGCTGAGGTATGAGGTGATCTCTTTCTTTAGAATGCTATACACTATAAAATAATGCGGGGAACTATGCCGCCGAAATTACGATATTATTTGTTTTATTGTAAAGTTGAAATGTTGTAAAGTTGAAAAGTTAATATTTATACTGATATTCTCAACTTCAATCTTACCATGAAAACTTGTATCCCAGCCTAATACCGATCTGGCTCATGGCATAAGGATAATCCCTGATTTGATACCCTTTTTCATATCCCACCCCGACATCAAGTCCATTGCGGTGGTTAAAGGGGATCACAAAGCCCAATCCGCCGGAATAAATGAATGAGTTGGATGAAGCACCGTTGGTTTTAATGGCTTCACCGGCCTGGGCATCAAGATAGGCATATTTAATATAGTAATACCTGAGCCCTGCTTTTACCGGGATGAAAGTGTAAGGCGGCGGCTGACGTTGCGGCGCGGAAGGATCTCCGGGATAATATACAGACTGGTACAGATATAGATAGTGTATGTTGCTCGGATAGTACACAAACCCGGCTGAACCTGTGAGGTGCAGTTCGGGTATCAGCGGCATTTCCGCTTTTATATTTCCGCCCACACCATCCTGGTAGTAGTCGCGGGTTTGCCCGTAATCCCGTTCGCCCGTATTGAGCGGAATATTAAGATTAGCATTAATGCTTAATGAAAAACTTTTGCCGGCCTGGGCATTGACATAAACTGATGAAAGTACTAACAGGAATAAGGTTAAAATTTTTCGCATGACAAAGGTTTATCGCTGTTACGCAAAATATGCATTAAACATAACAAAGCATCCTGTTTTTTATACAGACGTCAACTACTTCAACTAATACAACAACTCCAACCGGTACAACTATTAACCCTACCACCCAAACCGGTACGCCACCCGAATAGCGGTCTGCCTCAACTCGCCCGACCAGTCCTCGTAACGAAACCCGATATCCAGGCCGCTTTTATCATTCGAAGAGATCACGAACCCCGGCCCTATCGAAAAGGCAAACGGGGTTGCATGGTTATAGTTAGCCTCCAAAGCGGCACCAGCCTCGCCTTCGGCGTACACGCCACGTGCGAAATAGTATTTCAGTCCGGCTTTGAGCGGTACGAACAATGCGGCCCCGGGCGTTTTGGAATTACCAAAAAGATTACGCCGGTAAAACATTGGTGTAACGCCGCCGGTAACCGATATGCTCAGCATGGGCGCCGCAAAGGGAAACTCAGCTTTGAGCGATGCGCCCGTGCCGATACTGTACACCCCCTGTGCAGGAATGGCCAGTTCGAAGCCGGCACTGATGGCATTCGTGGTTTGTACGGGGCCTTGAGCCATTGCTGCATAGCTAAAGAAGATCAGCAATAAGGTTAAAATTTTTTTCATAGTGTGAGTCGCTTCCGGCAAAAGCGGATAAACATAGTCATAACGCTAAATATGCTTGTGCAAATATGTTTTTAAAAAATGACAGAAGAAAATAAGTTACAACCTGAACCGGTAAGCGATGCGAAATGCATATTGACTGAACAAGCCGCTGGTGAACCATCCCTCATACCGGGCGCCGAGTTCGAGACCATTATCTAAAGAGTAGCCTATACCCGGCGAAAATGTAAACGCCGAAGCAGCATCTGAGGCCAGCCTGTTGACATTCACTTCGAAGGTATTGCCCAACTGAACCTCGCCAAAAAACTGTTTACCGATGTAGAATTTACCGCCTATTTTGATCGGGATAAATCCGAACGACGACCGGTTATCACCCGCCTGCTGCAGAGCCAGTTTTGCATTATCTGTGATCGGAAAGCTGGTGTACCCCGCCGAGAGCGTAAAATAAAAGTTGGTGTCGGCCCGGTATTCGTATTTTAACGAGCCGCCAAAGCCCGTTTTATAGGTCGAAGTAACCTTGCCCGCGGGAATGGCAACCTCCGGTCCGGCATTGAATTTTGAACCTGGTAATGACTGCGCCTCACATGCACACCAGGTCAAAACAGAAAAAAACAGGGAAAGAAAAAAGAGTTTCATAACTGGGTTATGTTGCCCAAACTGTAACCTTCAAATTTCTAAACAAAATCAATTATTCGTTAACCCTATAAATATCTCTTCCAGCGATTTATTGCTGTTCTTATTTCTCAAACCCTCCAGTGTGTCATCCGCCACGATCGTACCCTTATTAATGATGATCACTTTACCGCATACCGCTTCCACCTCCTGCATAATATGAGTCGACAGGACGATGGTTCGCGTTTTGCCCAGGTCGCGTATCAATTGGCGTATGCCGATGAGTTGGTTAGGGTCAAGGCCGGATGTAGGTTCGTCTAAGATCAGCACCTTCGGATCGTGCAGAATGGCCTGCGCCAGTCCTACCCTTTGCCGGTACCCTTTGCTTAACTGCCCGATCTTCTTGTGCTTCTCGGGCGTCAGCCCTGTCATTTCAATCACCTCGCCGATGCGCTTCCGGGGGTTGGCTATGCCGTGTATGCCTGCAACAAAACCCAGCGACTCGCGCACGTACATATCCTGGTACAAGGGGTTGCTTTCGGGCAGGTAACCAATGCTGCGCTTCACCTCCAGCGGCTGGGTCTCCACATCGTAACCGCATACCGATGCCTTCCCCGATGTTTGCGGGATGAAGCCGGTCAGTATCTTCATCGTGGTCGATTTGCCCGCACCGTTCGGACCCAAAAAACCCAGAACGCCCGGTTCAGCGCTGAATGAAATGTTATCGACGGCCCGCTGTTTGCCGTAAATTTTGGTCAATGACGCTACACTGATGCTCATGGGTGTAAATGTAGGTATTTATTAGTTGTATTGGTTGGAGTAGTTGTATTAGTTGAAGTGGCTTATGGCTATAACTTTTGAACTTACCAGCAATTCTAATCATTTTCTAATCCGCAGAGATAGTTACAGGTGCTAACTTTGTACTGATCAATAAGCAAGGCAATCAGCCTGTAATTGTGACAAGGTTTGGGTTACACCCCCCGGATGGCCACCGTCCGGGGGTTCTTTTTTTTAACGGGATCTGCAACCGCCCGGCCTGTGTAACATTTTTATTCCTGATCTTAATTCTAATCGCTTTCTAATCCACCGCTAATATGTACATGCTACCTTTGAGCCATCCATCAGCAAGTTATGTTTTACTTGTAATTGTGATAAGGTTTAGGTTTTAAAAACCCCCGGGCAGCGATTGCGAGGGGGTTTTTTTTATTTTTGTCCTGATGTAAAGCTCATTTCAGTTCGCCATCCAGTCCCATGATCCCGGTGGTAATGCGGGTGCGGCTTTTGATAGTGAACGATACGGCAACCACGCTGCCGGGATCACGATTGAGGCGGGCGGCCTTGAAAAGGTAACCTGTATGGTCGTCGGATATGGCGATAACGGTATTGAAGGCTTCTGAAAAGTCGGGTGTTACGCTGATGACCGGTTCGCTGAATTTCATCATGATCTGCACCGGAGCTATTGCGGTCGTCTCCTTGTTGCCAACGTAAATACGGGTAATATAATTCCGGGCTGTATCGCGCTTCTGCACCGAATGAAGCAGGAACAGCCGCATCGGTTTAGCCTTATTGACGATGAGCCGGCACTCGACGAATTTACCCGCCCGGTCGTACACATTAATGCGTACCGTATCGCTTTGGGCATACACACCAAGCGCCGAAAGGCATAACGCAATCACCAGCAGCGGTTTCATCAGGGATTAATTGGCGGCATAAAATTACTGATTTGAGCGGAAAGCAAAAAGGTGAAAGCTTTGGGCTTTAAGCTTTTAATTGAAGTGTCTGTAAACTTGCTCATACTGGTTCCACCGGATGGGCTTTAGTACCATCGATAAAACGGATGATGCGTTTCCAGAAAAATAAAGTCATGCCAATAGCGATCATGAACATGCCACCCGTGAAATTAAATCCCCAATCAGATTTAAAAGGAATACCGGGAAACATAAAAAAAGATTTTACGCTGCTCCAATAGAACCTGTCAATACAAAATGATCCAAATTCTGCAATTAAAACGATTAGCGAATTCAGCCAAAGCCATTTGTTTTTAATCGACAGCACAAGGGATATAATGAAACAAATCAATATTCCGCCAAGTTCGCAAAACGCAGGGTAAAATGAATCCATTGACAAACGAAGGCTGGTATCCTGATTTTTATATAGTCTTTCAATCTCGTCGAATTTATGGTGCACGACCAGTTCTAAAAATTTATAATCGTACAGATAACCGAGTTGGTTCAAAGCGTGGTAGATAAACCAGCATGCTATGAAATGTATTAGCATTAGCCGCCAGTTGAATTTCGATAGAAAATTGAATAAGGCCATTACATAGTTTATTGCTCTAATATAAATAAAATTGCTAACGCATAGCTTCCGGACTTATGCGGACTTTCGGACTAAAAACTATCTTTGCGCTGTTATGAGCATACCGACCGACGAACTTTTCAAAAACGTTATATCACATGCCAAGGAGTACGGCTTTGTATTCCCATCCAGCGAAATATACGACGGACTGAGCGCTGTGTACGACTACGGCCAAAACGGCGCCGAACTGAAGAACAACATCAAAGCCTACTGGTGGAAGGCCATGGTGCAGATGAACGAGAACATCGTTGGTATCGACTCGGCCATTT
>DASZWG010000564.1:0-11214 GCA_035546675.1 Mucilaginibacter sp.
TTGCTCGGTATCGTATTCTTGGAGTTGGAGATAACCTGTCCGCCCGAACTTAGCTCGATCACATTTCCGCTGGCTGTGGTATAGTCAGTAACGCCTGACTGCGAATTATTAACCGTTGGCGCGGGTACAAATTCCGAAGGTAAAATTTGTTTTACTTCATCAAAATATCCCTGCAGCTTCACACCGAACTCGCCGTTCTTATCGTCGGTTTTGGCCGACCAGTGCAGATCCAGCCCTTTTGACTTGTAATTATATTCGCCGGAATAGTACATGCCTATTCCGAAAGTATTGCCGGTTTTGGCATTTTCCACGGTCCAGTCGAGCGAAGGATAGATACGGCTTCCGCCGGTTTTTGCGCCGCCGTTCAGCGCAACATAGGCAGACGACGCCGAAGTGTGATGATCGAAACCGAGTCCGGCGGTCAGTGAATTCTTATTCCCGTTATTGCTGCCGATCCACGATAATTTAACATCGAGGCCATTAGCGATATCGGTCACATATTCTGTGCCGATACCGCCGGTCACGGGGCTATGGTCACCGTTTTGGGAATAATAGCTGGAGATCAGGTCCACTTCATCTACATGAAGCGCCCGGGAGTTATAATCACTGGTCCCTCCTCCTCCAGTCTGTTCAATAGGGGTATATAAACTAAAGCCCGGTTTGTGGGTGGTATCCTGCAAAGCCTGGGCATGAGCATTCAATTTACAAATCAGTGCAAAGCCGATAACGGATAAATATGCCTTTCTCATTGATGGTGAATATTAATATTTGAAAGACATTGATTAATTACATCCGCATCCGCCGCCGGTCTTCCCGGCATTGGCGCCGGAAGCCGCTTCGCGATAAGATTCGAAATTCAGCTCATTCTTTTCCACTTTCCTGTTTCCCAGTATCATTTCCGAATCGTTGAGGCGGCTTTTCTGGTATTCTTTCAGATGAACACACGAAGCCAACGGCAACGTAGCTAACAAACACAGTGTAATTCTGGCAATTTTATTGATCATATCAGGGGGTTAAATAAAACTTATGTGGTTTGATGTATAAATCCTGTTATCGTCGTCGATGATAAGCGCTTCGATATCTTTGATCTGGTTGATCATATCCAGCCCGGTTTTGATGCCCATGATCATCACCGGCGTCGCCATCGCATCTGCTATTTCCGCATTTTTGGTAATGATCGTTACGCTTTTTATCCCGGTTACCGGCAGCCCTGTTCGCGGGTTGATGGTATGCGAGTACTTCTTACCACCGATCATCACAAATTTTTCGTAGTTACCCGAAGTAGCAACCGCCAGGTCCGTTACGGCCATGTACGAAAACACCTCGTGTTTGGCATCGGGGTTCACAATGCCGATCGTCCAGGGCTGCCCGTCGGGCTGATGCCCCCAGGTGGTCAGGTCGCCCGATGCATTAACAACACCACTGTCGGCTCCCAGCTCTTTCATCACCTGTTTGGCCCGCTCGGCAGCATATCCTTTTCCTATACCGCCAAAACCGATGCGCATACCTTTTTCCCTTAAAAATACTGTGCATTTGTCCCGGTCAAGTTCAATATTCCGGTAATTGATCAGCCTCACCATTTGCTTTGCGGTTTCCTTGTCGGGAAGCGAGGTCATGGTTTGGTCGAAATTCCACAGGCGCTTATCGATAGAGCCGTAGGTAATATCAAAAGCGCCTTGTGTAACTGACGATATCCGGGTTGAGCGCTGTATAAGATTAAAAGTTTCCTCGCTTACTTTTACCGGCACAATACCGGCATATTGGTTGATGAGGCTGGTTTCGCTATCATTGCTAAAGGTGGTAAGCAATTTCTCGATCCGCTGTATCTCGCTGATGCCGGCATCGATCACGGTGCCTGCCCAGGCCTCATCTTCCGACACCACGCTAAGCTCGAACTTGTTGCCCATAAGCTTGCAGGCTTTTTTAAAAACCTGCCGTTCAGCTTTTCCGGCAATCATAGGAGATAAATCTGTATCGTTTTGCCCGTATATCATTTACTTTGCTACCAGTAACAACAATATTACAGGGGTATTCTGAAGTTCAGATGAAATTCATTGTGTCAGTATGACATTAATAAGAAATCTTAACATTTTTTAACATTTAATGACAAAAGGCTTAAAATCTTCGCCCAAGTATCACTTTAAATATGGCCCTGTCGGCTGTTTGTGTAAATCCATAGCCAAAACCGGCATTAAACTCCCAGTTGGGATCGAAATTCAGATCGGTAGCCATAAATAGCTGGTGGTCCTGCTGATCAATAGGATCATAATGAAAAAATGGCCCGGTGCTGCCATAATACTCTGGCCCGATAGCCACCACCTTGCTGATATTATAGCTTACCTTCACATTCGGCGAAAAAATAAGGCCCCGCTTCGAATCAGGTCCGGCGAAACTCTGATCGACCGTAGGATTTAAGGCAACATACCATGGCCCCCACTGCTTATCAACAATAGGCCTGATCTCAAGTGTGCATGTGTTGGCCGAGAACTGGCTTTTCTGGAAGCCAAATTCAGTCGAAATACTCACCCCTACGGGCCAGTGCCAGCTTTCGGGCACGGCGACGCGTGGCCTGATGTGCGATCCGACATAAGCGGTACGCCCGTCGCTGCCGATGGAATTGAAAATGTAAAAGCCGGTTTCGAACCAGGGTGTCCAGCCATGCGTTATTTCTATGGTTTCATGATCGACGTGATTGGTCGGCAGTTGGCCGTCTTCGATCATTGTGTTGCCGCTGAAAGTATAATTACTGTGCAGCTCGACCATGGTATGCCCTTTTTCGACGGTTTCAGAGCCATAAACCTGTATCTCATAATTGTCCTGCGCAAATAGTTTAGCCGACAGCAGGAATAATAATACAATGAAGCATAATTTTTTATACATGGGCAGGTGTTTAAAGGGATAATGAATGCTAAAATATAGTTTGGCAGCTTAAATAACTGTTTGTCAAGATAATTTTACGGGTCATGCTTATTTTTGAGCGAAAGTTATTGTGAAAGCATGGGTGCGCGGCACCTCAAAACTGTAACTGATCGCATAACCGTATTGCAGGCAGATATTTTTGACAATGGTAAGCCCCAGGCCCGACCCTTCCGAAGTTTTTGCTTTTTTGAAACGCTCGAATACCTCCTCCGGATCAAGCGACTTTTCCTGGCCGGTGTTGCTGAATATAAGTTTCCCTTTGTCAAGTACGATAGTTATTGTACCGCCCGACTGATTGTGCCGGATAGCATTGCTGAACAAATTATTAAGCATGATCTCGATTAGGTGTCTGCTGGCCTGTATATGTTCATCATGCAGGTCGGCATTGATCTCCAGTTTCTTGTTCTGCAATAATTCATTAAACTGGAGCAGTTTCTCCTCAATAAGCTGCCGAAGATCGATATCTGTTATTTCATGAATTAGCTTATTATCAATTTTTGCCAGCAGCAATAAAGCCTGGTTCAGTTTGGAAAGCCTGCTTACATCGGCAAAAATCCCGTTCAGGTGTTCAAACTGTTCTTCGCTGAGCGTTTCATCCTGTATCAGGGTATCGAGCTTCGAAGTGATCAAAGCAATAGGGGTAAGCATCTCATGCGAGGCGTTCTCTGTAAATACTTTCAGGTTCTGATAATCTGTCCTGACCTTGGACGACATCAGCATAACGGCCTGGTTCAGCTCAGTAAATTCGTCAACACGCGTATCGCCAACGTCTATCTTATCGATCGTCGCTATATTAAATGCCTTCAATTGCCCCAGTATTTGATAAAAAGGTTTCCACAGCCCGCGCAGTATGAACCGATTGCTGATAGCCATTACCGCAAACAACAGTACCATCAGTGCCACGGTAATGATCGAGATGATCTGCGTGAGATATTCCGTACTTTCTTTCGATTCCGCTATGATGACGCGGTAGTTTTGCCCGTTCAGGCTGATCAGTCCTTCCACAGCCCTGCCCGATTCGCTGTTCTTTTCCTTCGGATCGGTGTAAGTCGTATCAAAAAAGCGACGATCAAAATGGCTTTTGTTTGTTTTGATAAAAGTGGTTTGATCCTCGTCAAAATCGACCGGGTCGGGCAAATGATTATGCAACTTAATATACCCTTTGATCTCGTCGATCTCCTCGGTCAGGTCGCGGTCAAGCTCATTATTGGTTATATACGATATGGCAGTATAATAAGCGATACCAGCCAGCAGCAAGACAAACGAAGCAGTGATGAGCAGGGTTTTACTATAATGCGACGAGAGCTTCATCATTATGAAAATTTATAGCCCATGCCGTATACGGAGTGGATAAAGTCCTTACCGGTTTCATCAAAAAGTTTTTTGCGAAGGTTTTTGATATGCGTATAAATGAAATCAAAACTGTCGTGCATGTCTATTTCATCTCCCCAAAGGTACTCAGCAATAGCATTTTTTGAGATCACTTTGCCCTTGTTCGATACAAAATAAAGCAGCATTTCATATTCCTTGCGGGTCAGGTAAATCGCATTATCATTCACCTTTACCTGGCGCGCCATCAGATCAACGCTAAGTACATCATAATTCAAAATATTCTGCGATTTGAAAAGCTTACGGCGTATGATTGCCATAATGCGCGCCTTCAGCTCGGCCAGGTGGAAAGGTTTTGTCAGGTAATCATCCGCACCAATATTCAGGCCCCTTAATTTATCGTCGAGCGAATTCCTGGCCGAAATGATCAGCACACATTCATTTTTCCCGCTTGCCTTCAGGTATTCCAGCAAAGCCAGGCCATTTCCATCGGGCAGCCCGATATCCAGCAGGATACAATCGTATTGATACAGGGCTATCTTTTCCTTTGCAGTTTGCAGGTTGCTGCAGCTTTCGCAAATGCTTCCGTCTTCAGCCAGGTACTTCTCAATACTCTGGCGCAGACCAGCCTCGTCCTCTACGATCAATAGTTTCAATGGTATTTTTAACCGTAAATGTACAAAAGAGATTTTGAAGGAAATTTGAAGCATATTTTTTCCAGTCCTTCTGAAATTCAATTTTGCTTCAAAATTTATCTATATTTTTAGTGCAGTTCGGCCTATTATATAACAAAACTACATGGACATCATTGAACCTGAAAAGCAACAAGGCGAAAGCACTCCAGGAGTAAAAAAATACTCCCGGTCATTACGGTTATGGCATTGGGCCAATGCGGTGATTATCAGCGGATCGTTATTGACTGTACTGATCAATTCAACCGTAATGAACGGGCAAAGCATATTATCGCTTGTAAACCAGCAGTTGGACCGCTCAGGCATCAAATTAACGTTTCAGCAAGCCCGGCCGCTGGTATCGGCCATGCGCGACAGGGTTTGGGATTATCACAAAGATTTCGGCTACTGTCTTGCGGCGCTTTTTATTTTCAGACTGTTGCTTGAGCTTTTTCAGTTGGCCGATCAAAAATTGCTGCGTAAGATCAAATCATCAAGGCAAATACTCCAATCAGCGAAGATCGGCTCCAGGGTAAAAAGCGCAAGGCATGATCTTGTTGTTAAATTACTTTACCTGGCATTCTATGCGTTATTGCTGATCATGGTTTGCACCGGGCTCACGCTGGCATTCGGCGATGGTGTACCTTCATTAAAACCTGTACTTCATACTATAAAAGATATCCATGGTTTCTGCATGTACCCTATCCTCATATTCATCGCAGTACACCTTGCGGGCGTATTTTTAGCTGAGCGGAAAGAAAACAAAGGCATTGTTTCAGATATGATCAACGGTGGCGAATAACTAGTGGTCTCCTTCCTGGAAAGTGATCTTTATCATTTTTTTTAATTGTATTTAGCATTTTTAATACATTACGGTATTTAAGATATTTGTGATCTGTATCACTTTCTATGGAAGATACCGCACTCCTTAAAGCTATTATTGAAAATGCAATCGATGGAATTATAACGATTGATGAACGTGGTATAGTCGAATCGATCAATCCGTCCGCCTGCCGGCTTTTCCAGTATTCGCCTGAGGAAGTGATCGGTCATAATATATCGATGCTGATGCCTTCGCCCGACCGGGAGAATCATGATGGCTACATTGCACGTTATCAGCGCACGCACGAACCGCATATCATTGGTATAGGGCGCGAGGTAAGAGGCTTAAAAAAGGACGGTTCGATGTTCCCGTTCAGGCTCGGTGTCAGCGAGGTACAATACCTGGGCCGCAAGGTCTATACCGGTTTCATTCATGACCTGAGCCGCGAAAAAGAAGCCGAAGAAAAGCTGAAAGAATACGCTGCAAAGCTTGAAGAACTGGTCGAAGAACGCACACGGTCATTACAGGAAACCGTGCATGAACTCAGCCTGGCGAAGGAGGAAGTAAGCTTGTCGCTGCAAAAGGAAAGAGAACTGAGCCACCTGAAAAGCCGTTTTGTATCGATGGCTTCGCATGAGTTTCGTACGCCCTTAAGTTCCATACAGCTTTCGGCTGTGCTGATCGAAAAGTATGCAGCACAGCACGACAGCGTCAACATCGCCAAACACATCGGCAAAATAAAGAACTCCGTAAACACCCTAACCGGGATACTGAACGATTTCCTATCGCTCGAAAAACTCGAAGCAGGCAAAGTCGAGGTAACGTGTACCGAATTTGACATCGTGAAGTTTTCCGAAGAGACCACTGAAGAAATGCAAATGATCGCTAAGCAAAACCAACTGATCGTTTACCAGCATACAGGCACCGAGAGCATGGTCAATCTTGACCAGTCGTTGCTTAAAAACTGTATAACGAACCTGATCAGTAACGCGATCAAATATTCAGGAGAAAATACTTTTATCGAATTCAACACAGAAATAACCGATAACTGCCTGACCGTAGTCATCAAGGATAACGGCATCGGCATACCTGACCATGATCAGAAACACCTCTTCGAGGCATTTTTCCGTGCCCATAACACCGGGAACATCCCTGGTACCGGGCTCGGACTGAATATTGTAACCAGGTATACTTCACTGATGAACGGGCAGATCACATTTAAAAGCCAGCTCAACAAAGGCACATCATTCACCCTTTCCTTCCCGCAACAATTATGAAAACTATCCTGATCATCGAAGACAATAATGACATCCGCGAAAGCACAGCAGAAATACTCGAACTGGCAGGCTATAAAGTACTGCAGGCAGACAACGGCAAGGCGGGCGTCGACCTGGCGTATCAGCACAAACCCGAACTGATACTTTGTGACATCATGATGCCCGAACTGGACGGCTATGGCGTGTTATACATGCTGAACAAAAGCACCGAAACTGCCGCTATTCCCTTTATATTCCTGACAGCTAAAGCCGAACGGATCGATTTCAGAAAGGGGATGGAAATGGGTGCTGATGATTATCTCACCAAGCCATTCGACGATATGGAACTGCTGAATGCCATCGAAACCAGGCTGGCCAAAAAGAGGAAGCAGGAGGAGTTCTATAACCGATCACTGCAAAGCCTGGAAAGGCTATCGATGGGCACAAGCAAAGGAGCCGAGGAATTAAAAACTATGATAGCAGGGCGCAAAATAAGGCAGATCAAAAAGAAGCAGATCCTGTATTATGAAGGAGACCAGCCGATGGGCATCTACCTGGTGATGGAAGGCACCATCAGAACTGTAAAGCTGGCTGAAGATGGCAGGGAGCTCATGATGGGACTGTACAAAACAGACGATTACCTCGGCGTAAATGCCCTGCTGCTGGATGAGCCCTTTAGCGAAACTGCTGAAGCTGTAGACGATGCTGCGGTTTGCCTGCTGCCTAAAGATGCGGTGATGAACCTGATCAACCGCTACCCGGATATCAGCCTGCAGTTCATTAAAATACTGGCGAATAATATCCGCGAAAAAGAAGAGCAGTTGCTCGAACTCGCTTATAATTCGGTACGTAAACGCCTGGCGCAGGTACTCGTAAGGTTGACCAAACAACTTCCTGATCCTACCCAATTCAAAATATCACGGGACGAACTGGCCTCCATGGCCGGTATGGCTACCGAGACCGTTAGCCGTACCCTGAGCGACTTTAAGGACGAAAAACTCATCGAAAAAAAGGGCAGCCATATCCAGATTCTCGACCTGAACCGCCTGGTAAAAATGAAAAACTGATCAGGATCACTTTTCTTGTTGACAAACCTCACAGGTTTACTTTCATCGGCAGAATATTTTTGTAATCAATATTCCCTTTGTTCAATGAAAGTAGTAGCGTACAGCATTAAACCATACGAGAAAGAGTTCCTGGTCAGGGCCAATCAGAAAAAGCACGACATCACGCTGATCTCCAATTCGCTTAGTATCGCAACCGTGGCCTATGCCGAAGGGAAAGATGGTGTCCTCGTATTTACAAATGATGATGTTTCCGAAGAAGTTATCGATAAACTTTCCGGGTATGGTGTAAAATATATAGCTACACGCTCCTCCGGGACGGATCATATAGATAAAACAGCCGCCGAACGCAAGGGTATTAAAATCGCAAATGTACCCGGCTATTCCCCGCATGCCATAGCCGAACATGCCGTGGCCCTTGTACTGGCGCTAAACCGGAAATTGATCCAGGCCAATGAACAGGTACATAATTTTGATTTCAGGCCTGAAAACCTGGTCGGATTTAACTTGCAGGGGAAAACGGTCGGCATAATCGGCCTTGGCGGTACCGGGCTTGCCGTTGCAGCTATATTCCATGGGTTCGGGTGCCGCGTACTCGGATATGACATCACCATAACAGACAACCTGGGATATATCGAATCGGGTGAGTTGGAAAGGCTTTTCAGAGAATCCGATATTATTTCGCTGCATGTTCCGCTTACGGAGCAAACGCGCCACCTGATCAACAAAAAAACGATCAGCTCCATGAAGAACGGAGTAATGCTGATCAACACCTCACGCGGTGGTTTACTTAAATCCTCTGATATATTAGACGCTGTTGAAACCGGAAAGATCGGCTATCTCGGGCTTGATGTGTACGAATTTGAAAAAGGGTTATTCTTTGAAGATCACGAAAACGATGAAAAGAAGGATGTGCTGCTAAAAAAAATGCTTGAACACCCTAACGTACTTATAACGCCGCACCAGGCATTCCTTACAAGCGAGGCCCTGCAGCAAATAGCTGTACAAACCATAAAAAATCTTGATACCTGGCAACAGGAAAAAAATGCTGATGATAAGAACCTTACCCCGGTATTTACAGGTTCTTCTGCAAAGCAAAACAAAAATATGTCCCTTTTATGAAGCCATCGCAATACCTGGTCAATAAATACAATGTAGCGGCGCCAAGGTATACGAGTTATCCGACCGTGCCTTACTGGAGCACTGCCCCTTTTGATAAAAAACAGTGGGGACAGGCTGTAAAAGATGCGTTTACGGCAACCAATGATAAAGATGGCATCAGCCTGTACATACATCTCCCCTTTTGTGAGAGCCTGTGCACCTATTGTGGTTGCAATACCAGGATCACCAAAAATCACAAAGTCGAGGAGCCTTATATAGATGCGGTACTGAAAGAATGGCTGATGTATTGCGATGTGCTCGGAGAAAAGCCGGTGATCCGCGAGATCCACCTGGGAGGCGGAACCCCTACTTTTTTCAGCTCCGAAAATCTAAAAACGCTGATAACAGGAATACTGAAAAATTCCTGCGTTCATCCGCAGGCCGACTTTGGCTTTGAAGGCCACCCGGCCAATACATCCTACGAACATTTGAAGACCTTGTATGACCTGGGTTTTCGCAGGCTGAGCTTAGGAATACAGGATTTTGACCCGAGAGTTCAGTTTATCATAAACCGGGTACAAACCTTTGAACAGGTAAAAGAGGTTACTGAAAACGCGAGAAATATAGGGTATACTTCGGTTAATTACGACCTGGTTTATGGCCTGCCCCTTCAGCAACTAACCGGGTTGCAGGAAACTATTGAATTGGTGGGGCAATTAATGCCGGACCGGATCGCCTTTTATAGTTATGCACATGTGCCGTGGATCAAACCCGGCCAGCGCCGCTTTACCGAAAAGGACCTGCCCGATGCAGCCACTAAACGCGCATTATACGATCTGGGTTACGGCATGCTTACCAAACTTGGCTATCACGATATCGGCATGGATCATTTTGCTTTAACCGGCGATAGCTTGTACAGAGCCGAAAGATCAAAAACCCTGCACCGCAATTTTATGGGGTATACCCACCAATATACCCGCCTGCTGATCGGGTTAGGTGTGTCATCTATCAGTGACACCTGGAATGCTTATGCCCAGAATGTTAAAACCGTTGAAGAATATATCGCTGCTGTTGGTCAAAATGAGCTGCCCGTCGTAAAAGGGCACTTTTTAACCGAGGAGGATATGATCATCCGGAAGCATATTCTCGATATTATGTGCAAAGGGCAAACCTGCTGGGATTTTAACGAAGAACCCAGCTATGCGCTGTTTGAAGGCCTGGAACGTATGCAGGATTTAATTGATGACGGACTGGTTGAGGTTGGCACTAACTGTCTTAATGTCACGGCCAAAGGCAAGCATTTTCTCCGCAATATTTGCATGGCGCTCGATGCCAGGCTATGGGCCGATAAGCCCGAAACTCAGCTATTCAGCATGGCTATCTGATCATCTGAATTTGCCTCTTACATACAATTACTCCCCAAAAATACCAATAAAAAACTGCCGCCCCTCGCGGGTGGCAGTTTGACCCAACTAAACTAAAGATGTGTATTTATGTAGAAATGAAAATTATTTAAATAATAAATATGGCGATCATGAGAAGGTGAACTACCACGCTCAACGCAAATAATGACAGTAATGTCTTAATTCCTGCTCCGCCCATCCCGGCAATAATATTTGCAAAAAACAAAGTCATCGTAATAACCAGCACAACCATTGGCGCGTTGTAATAATACATCAGCGCAGCAGGCACCGGCAGGAAAAGTATGCCCTGCACGATCAGCGAAACCAGGAACACTGAAGTATTGCTTTGCGGGTGGTTTTCGGCATAGGCCATCAGTCGCGTAAAAATGTTAGAATGTCTCAGATCGGATGTTTTGCTTTCGGTATGATTTACCGGTGCATGAATTTTTATAGTAGTCATAGTTGTATTTTTTAGTTCATACAAATATGGCCCCGATGCCCCCTTTAACCGATGATCCCGGTCACTTAAAAAAATGATCCTAAGCAGCTTTACCGAAAATCAGGTTAGTTTTTTTTCGATGTTCTTTGCAATTGCCGGTAGTAGCGTTTTACATTGATACGGAAAATGTCATAGAGTAATGCCGATAC
>DASZWG010000565.1:0-4392 GCA_035546675.1 Mucilaginibacter sp.
GCAGATACACATCGGCAATACATCGCTTGCAGTAGTCGAGTTCGTCCTGATACTTATAGATCTTACGGCGATCGGACAATGCATCTACCAGGCGGCACAGGTCGCCGAAAAATTTAGGAGGCTCTTTTAGCTTATTGAGCGAATCGATGTAAACGATGCTCGAATAAACCACAGCCCTGTATACGCTTTTATCAAGATCGGTAGAATCAGCATGAGTTTTGATCAGGCTATCAACCGATTTTTTGGCCCCGGCCAGGTATTTCAGATCTTTTTTCTGCTTGTAAAATGCCAGGTTATTCACCACGCTTTTGAAGACCTCGGTCTGCGCAAATGCAGTTGACGATGCAAATAAAAGCAATAGAAATCCTATAGTTATTTTACGGCCTGTCATATTTTTTATTCGGTTTCAGCACCATTTTCCGGCGTCATGTCTCCGTTTTCTGCATTTTCGCCACCACCGTTTTCTTCTTCTTCCGGCTCATCATGTTCTACTTTCGCTACGGATGCTATTTCATCATTTTCCTTGAGCGTGATCAGTCTTACACCCTGTGTAGCTCTGCCCATGGCCCTTAGCTGGTTGACGGCGATGCGGATAATAATACCTGATTTATTAATGATCATCAGGTCATCATTGTCAGTAACACCTTTTATGGCCACAAGGTTTCCGGTTTTATCCGTAATATTTAAAGTTTTTACTCCTTTGCCGCCACGGTTAGTAACGCGGTAATCGTCGATATGGGTACGTTTACCGAAACCTTTTTCGGATACAACAAGTACCGTTGTCTCCGGGTTGTCGATGCTGATCATGCCTACAACCTCGTCATGATCGTCATCGAGTGTAATACCGCGTACGCCTGTTGCCGTACGTCCCATCGGCCTCACGGTCGATTCGTTGAAGCGGATCGCCCGTCCCGATTTCAATGCCATCACGATCTCGCTGCTGCCGCTGGTCAGGTTAGCTTCGAGCAGCGTATCGCCATCGTTAATGTTGATGGCGTTGATGCCATTGGCGCGCGGACGTGAATATGCCTCGAGCGAAGTCTTTTTGATGGTACCTTTTTGGGTACACATGATTATAAAGTTGTTGTCGAGGTATTCCTGGTCTTTCAGGTTCACCACTTTGATGTAGGCCCTGATCTTCTCTTCCTTCGGAATATTGATGATATTCTGTATTGCGCGGCCTTTTGATGTGCGCGTACCTTCCGGTATCTCGAATACCCGGAGCCAGAAACAGCGCCCGGCCTCGGTAAAGAACAACATGTAATTATGGTTTGACGCCACCAGCAGGTGCTCGATGAAGTCCTCGTCACGGCTGTTGCTGCCCAGCGCGCCTTTGCCGCCCCTGCCCTGTCTGCGGTACTCGGTAAGCGGCGTACGTTTAATATAGCCTTCGTGCGATATGGTGATCACCACATCCTCATCCTCGATGAAGTCCTCGCTTTGCATTTCGGCCGATGAATAAACGATATCAGTTTTGCGCTCATCGCCGTATTTATCCCTCACTTCGGTAAGCTCATCTTTGATGATCTTCATTCTCAACCCCTCATCCGCCAGTATAGAACGCAAATATTCGATCTGCTTCATCAACTCGGCATATTCCTCCTTGATCTTATCGCGTTCCAGTCCGGTGAGCCTCCTCAGCGTCATGTCGAGGATAGCGCGGGCCTGTATTTCCGATAATCCGAAGCGCTCCATTAAACCATCGCGGGCCTCTTCTGGCGTATCCGAACTACGAATGAGTTGAATTACTTCATCGAGGTGATCCAGAGCGATCAGCAAACCTTCGAGTATATGGGCGCGTTTTTCTGCCTCGGCCAACTCGAATTTGGTGCGGCGGACCACCACCTCATGCCTGTGCTCCACAAAATGATGGATCATATCCTTCAGGTTGAGCAGCATCGGCCGGCCGTGTACCAGTGCAATGTTATTAACGCTGAATGATGTTTGCAGCGCAGTGTATTTATACAGGTTGTTCAGCACAATACCGGCATTGGCGTCGCGTTTCACTTCATACACAATACGTATGCCTTCGCGGTTAGATTCGTCGCGAATAGCTGAAATACCTTCGATCTTTTTTTCTTCAACCAGTTCGGCCGTACGTTCGATCATCTGCGATTTATTGACCTGGTACGGCACTTCGGTAACGATAATCCGTTCACGGTCGTTACCAAAAGTTTCGATCTCGGCCTTGGCGCGCATCACTACCCTGCCCCTGCCGGTTTCCAGCGCCTCACGTACGCCTTCGTAACCATAAATGATACCGCCGGTGGGGAAGTCGGGGCCCTTTACATGCTTCATCAGTTCGCTCACCTCTATGGATCGGTCATCGATATATGCTAAGGTCGCATCCACAACCTCGGTCAGGTTGTGAGGCGCCATGTTGGTGGCCATACCTACCGCAATACCCGAAGCTCCGTTTACCAGCAGATTGGGTATTTTGGCGGGCAAAACGGTTGGCTCTTCCAGCGAATCGTCAAAGTTGAGCTGGTAGTCGATGGTATCCTTGTTAATATCGGCCAGCATTTCCTCGGCTATTTTTTGCAGCCTCGCCTCTGTGTATCGCATGGCCGCAGGTTCGTCACCGTCTATCGATCCATAGTTCCCCTGCCCTTCTACAAACGGGTAACGCAGGCTCCATTCCTGCGCCATACGCACCATCGCATCATAAACCGAAGTATCGCCGTGCGGGTGATATTTACCCAGTACCTCACCCACGATACGGGCGGATTTTTTATAAGGTTTGTTGCTGCTTAGGCCCAGATCGAGCATGCCGTAGAGCACGCGCCTGTGAACGGGTTTCAAACCATCGCGCACATCGGGGAGCGCGCGTGAAACAATCACCGACATCGAATAATCGATGTAGGCCGATCGCATTTCTTCATCAATATTTATGGGTATTATTCTGTCTTCCGGGGGTAGATTGCCGTTTCCTGTCTCGTCAGCCATTGTATAATTAAGTGTAGAAAAACTTTGTTTATAGTGGTGCTATGGGATGTTTTCCAAAGCGACCTGCGAAGTTACGAAAATACTTCGTATGGGGGGCAGTTTTTTATGCACATTAAGGCCAAAATGTGAGTAAGAATATGACAAAATCGTCAAGTGTGACGAAGGGCGATCTTAATAAATAAAAGGGATCAGCATTTTGGTATTTTTCGCGTATTCTTCGAAATCATGCCCGTATTTAGAGCGAAGATATTTGTCCAGTTTCGGGGCATTATAGAAGGCAAAAAAGCAGAAAAGAAAGACCGGAATAGCGGGAGCATACCAGTTGCGCGTGATGATGGCGTAAGCCGTAACCCACAACAGGTCGCCGAAATAATTGATATGCCTGGAGTATTTAAAAAAGCCGCCGGTATATAGTTTGCCCTGGTTTTTCGGTCGTTTTTTCCATATATCTCTGAGAGTCTCCCCTGCGGTATTCAATACACAACCGATAATGAACAGACCAATGGCGAAATAATCGGCCCCGTCTATGTCGTGTGTACGAGGCAGGGCAAGCAACGTATAACCGATGTAGTATAAGGCGAACGCAAATGGCACATCGATACTCTCGCCCCAGGGAATACGCCTTTTTACCAGAAAAAACATCGTGTAAGCTATCCTGGCAAAGATTACCACATTAAAGACGAAGATAATCTCCCGACAGGCCGCAATACAAACGTTATGAATGTGCAGGTGCTGCTCCGTCCATTGGCCGCCGTTGCTGAATAATATCCACCACGACAGCCAAAGAAAAACAGCCTCCAGCAGGTGGATCACTATTTTTTGCGGTATGCTTTTACTTTTTTGTCCGTACAGGTCCATAGGCTGATGAACAAACCGTTAATAGATTTACCTGACACGCTTCCAGTACTCTACTACGATCATCCCCGTCGGCAATATTCCTTTAAGGACCAGGCTGTCATTCCTGATTTGATACCTGTAATGTACGGGAATCCCGAGTAATTTCGTCGGTTGGCTGCTGTAAGTTTGCGTCTCGATGCAGGAATCACCTTTCAGCATATAGTCGCCGGTCTCGTATTTTACCGGTGTTTCGCCCTGTTCGATCGCAAAAGCTTCAAAATGGCCTTTCTGGTATTTGCGCTGCATGCTGAAATCGGTAGGCGCCGGGTCTTTTTTACCGTTGTAGATACCCCCGGCATATTCCCAGGTGCCTTTTAAGCTTTTTTCAGCCGAAAATGCGGAAGCAACGATCACGATCATTAATGCTGCGAATACTTTTTTCATGCGGTCCAGCCGATGCCCTTTTTTAACAAAGATAACGTTTTCTCCTCTTCGCTGCCGGGTTTAGGCTGATAATTATAGATCCATTTGGCGGTGGGCGGCATGCTCATCAGGATGGATTCGGTGCGGCCGTTGGTTTCCAATCCGAATTTGGTGCCCGCATCATAT
>DASZWG010000566.1:0-3789 GCA_035546675.1 Mucilaginibacter sp.
TCAAAGCCGCTTGCGTACCATAAACCTGCCCGAGGTAGGTAACATCGGTAACCCTTTTAAAGTCCTTTGCTTCCATTTGCCTGAAAGGGCCAAACACACTCACCATGGCGTTATTTACCCATATATCTATCGGACCCAGATCAGTCTCGATGGCCTGTGCCGCTGCCTCAACCTGTTCATATTCGCCTACATCGGTTGGGTAGGCCTTTGCCTGTCCGCCTGTTTCCTCAACTTCTTTAACGGCAGCGTTCAAACCGTCCTGTCCGCGGGCCAGCAATGCAATTTTAGCTCCGTGTTTTGCAAATTCGCGTACCAGAGCACGACCTAATCCGGCAGATGCGCCTGTGATCACTACAACTTTATCTTTTAAAATATCCTTTTCCATTTTTTTTATTTTTATTCTGAGTATACTATTGGCCGGTAGCCACTCCATACATGCCTCCTCCGTTGTAAACTTAGTGTTGATACAGGCAATAAAAGCGGGAGTTTCCCTCTAAAGTGCTTTTATAACCTTTACTTGGTTCAATGTTCCTATTATCCGCTAAGGCCATCACCGGGATAAGGTGTAAGCCTGCGGCGTTAAGCTGCTTATAAAAACAACACTACCTTTTAAGGAAAGTTCATTAAATTTTAGGATAATTTTTATTTTCCGCAGAAAAATCAATCAGTTTGCTGGTTGCGGCTGTCATTAAGCTGATTGTTAAGGCTCACAGCAGCGCTGATAAGACCAAGGTGTGTAAAAGCCTGGGGAAAATTGCCTAAATGCTCACCGCTGAAACCAAGTTGCTCCGAATACAATCCCAAATGGTTGGCATATCCGAGCATCTTTTCGAAATACAACCTGGCCTTATCCAGCTGCCCCGAAAGGCTCAGGCATTCAATAAACCAGAAGGTGCACATGGAGAAGGTTCCTTCGTGCCCGTCGAGCCCATCTACACTTTGCTTACTGCGATACCGGTAAACCAGGAAATCATCCACTAACCGCTCTTCTATGCAATTGAGTGTTGAAAGCCATTTGGGATCTTTCGGTCCGATAAATCCAATGATCGGCATCATTAACGCCGCAGCGTCTACAGCCCTGGCCCCTTCGTATTGTACAAATGCCTTTAATTCAGTATTCCAGAAATCGATGTGAATAGAATGAAATATTTCATCGCGGTGCTCGCGCCATTCAGCCGGGTGAGGGAACGAATGATGTTCTGCTATCTTAATGGCTCTGTCGAAGGCAACCCAGCACATGAGCCGCGAATACAAAAAGTTCTTCTTACCGCCTCTGACTTCCCAAATTCCATCATCCTTCTTTTTCCAGTTATCCGCCAGCCAGTTCACCTGGGCCGAAAGATTGAGCCAGAAATCATACGATATGGGTTCAGCATGGAGGTCATATAAATAGATGGCATCCATCAGCTCTCCGTAAATATCCAGTTGTAACTGTTTGTATGCCGCATTACCGATCCTTACCGGTCCCGATGCTTTATATCCTTCAAGATAGTTCAATTCAACCTCATCTATTTTTTTGGACCCATCTAGCTTATACATGATCTGGAGAGACCGCTTTTTCTTCAAATCAAAACATTTATTTTGCACCCAGTCTATAAATCGTCCGGCTTCTTTTGTATAACCCAGGTTGAGCAGGCAATAAACAGTGAACGAGGCATCCCTGATCCAGGTATAACGGTAGTCCCAGTTGCGAGTTCCGCCGATGGCTTCCGGCAAGCTGAAAGTAGGGGCAGCAACTAAAGAACCGTATTTATAGGATGTCAATAATTTAAGCATCATGGCCGACCGGTTGACGATCTCCATCCAGTGGCCATTATAGGTCGACTGGTCAGTCCACTCTTTCCAGTAATTGATATTGTCTTTCAGGCTTTCAGAAATATAAGCCTCCATATCCTTTTTCTCCGGCATGAATTTATCCGAGTGGGTCATGATAAAATCGGCTATTTCTCCTGCCTTCAAGGTAAATTCAGCAAAGCAATCTTTTTCCTGTATAGCAATAGGCAAATTGCTTTTTAGCCTGATCTGCAGCTTATGCTCCTTGCTTATAAAAACAACTTCATGGTCGTTAATCTTCTTTATTTTGTGATCGGATGATGCATAATTAAAACGCGGACAAAAAGCAAGGCGGTAAGTAATACGTCCCTTGACGGTATTTACCCGCCTGATCAGTTCATTACCGCGGTCTAATTCCTGTACCGGCATAAAATCGGTCAGCTCACCTATCCCCTCTGTCGATAGGAAGCGGGTTAGCAGTATATTCGTTTCGGGCAGATACAGTTGCTTGCTTTTGAATTCCCCGGTCTTAGGGCAAATACTATACTGCCCTCCTTTTTCTTTGTCGAGCAGAGCCGCAAAGACAGATGGGGAATCGAAATCGGGAAAACACATAAAATCTATCGAGCCGTTCAATCCAACCAGGGCCACCGTGTTCAGATCGCCGATGACCCCGTAATTCTCTATAGGTTGGTATTTAGATTTTGTTGCTGAGTTGCTTTTTATATCCGTATCTGTTTTTTTCATGTGTACAGTTTAGTATTGGGTTATAACAATTTTATGGCAGATCAGTTTTCCCACACCGAAACTAAGCGGGAAATTACAACAGGAATACAACTACTTAAATTCCGGCGTTGGATGAATTAGCTTTAACAGCCGGTTAAGAATTATTTTGAGGGGAACAAAAAGGTCACTGGCGCATCTTTTTAATAAACTATTAGTTAATAAATGACATGGCGGATTAAATCGCTGTTTTTGTCAAATCACTCAAAAAACGCGAAAATTTCACTCTTTAGCAGTGTTAAAATTACAGATACAATTCCGGAACCTTATTAGAAAGTTAATTTGTTAAACTAATTTTTAAATCATTACGCTATGGAAACGCAAGCAGTAATTATGGATTCAAAACTCAAAGAGTTTTTTACCGAACAATTGGAAGATATATATTGGGCAGAAAAAAAGTTAGTGAAAACCCTGCCCAAAATGCAGGATGCTGCCACTTCGGAGGAACTGAAAAATGCCTTCAGTAACCACCTTAATGAAACTAAAAATCACGTCAGCAGGCTTGAACAGGTATTCGGCATTATTGGGGAAGATGTAGACTCAACGAAATGTCCTGCTATGGCCGGGATCGTAGATGAAGGTGAAGATATTATTGATGAAACCGAAGAAGGCACTGCCCAGCGCGACGTGGGTTTGATCTTCGCCGGTCAAAAAGCTGAACATTACGAGATTGCCACTTACGGCGGGATGGTTACACTGGCCAAAACACTGGGTTTTAACGAAGCAGTCGATATACTGAACAAGACACTAACAGAAGAAAAAAATGCTGATACACTTTTAACCAAAATTGCAGAGAACAGCATCAATTACGAAGCAAGTCACGAACAGGCTTAATTTGTTCGATCCTTCAAGCACATAACCGGGGAAACATGCCCGGTTATGTCATTTAATTATAACGACCATGCTTATACCATTCGCAGCAGTAGTTATGGTCCTGCTCATGGCGATGTGCATTTTCCTTGTGGTAGGGAGAATTGCAGGCAAGCGGGACCTTCGCAAAGATATCGCCGACAAAAAACGCCGGGAAGGCGAACTTTGACCGCGGTTGTTTACCAGTATATAGATGCAGTTGCTTGCGCAATATAACTTGCTAAATATTATGACTCATGTGATCAGATATTTATTCATCAATGAGTTGGAAGTACTCAACGGTCTATGAGTAATTTTCAGGAGTAGCTTAGAATTTACGAAGTAAAATACTGACAGTTAGACGGGTATGGGTTGGTTTCATTT
>DASZWG010000567.1:0-1774 GCA_035546675.1 Mucilaginibacter sp.
AAATGCCCTTCGACCTGTTTCTTGGTATTCCGAAGCATGTTGCCCCGGATGTGGTATTACAAAGCGGTCTGGCAGTGGATGGATGGATACCGGTCGACAGGAAAACCCTGATGACCGGTATCCCCGATGTATATGCTATTGGCGATGTGACCAGCGTAGGAACACCCAAAGCCGGTGTATTTGCAGAAGGCGCCGCAAAAATTGCTGCAACATCTATCATAGCCAGGTTTCGGGGACAGCAAAGCGAAACAGGCTACAGCGGCGCCGGATCATGTTACATTGAATTTGGCAAGGGCCAGGTTGCACGGGTTGATGTTGATTTCTTCTCGGGCCCAAAACCGTTTGGCATACACCACGATGCTTCCGAGGCCCTGACCATCGACAAGGAACACTTTGGCTCGAGCCGGAAAGCCCGCTGGTTTGGTTTAGAGTAACCCTATTTTATAATTTAACCGCTATTAAAACTTAAAGGAATGACAAGCTACTTAATCGAGATCCCCCATTCAGAAGATACTGTTGAATGCCAGCATGTGGTCAAATTGTTCGTAGAATCCGGTTCATATTTGCTTTCGCATGCTTACTGGGGCTGCAAGGCCGGTGTTCATAAATCTTATTTCATAAGCGAGTTCGGCAGCAAGGAAGAGGCTCTTCAAACCGTTCCGCCTTTTTTACGCCGCCATGCCAATATCATCGAACTGGTAACATTTAGTAAAGAAGATATTCGGCAGTTTGCAGAAACAAATCAAAAGTGAGGAACTGATTTCCGGGCTTCTAAATAGTCCTGTAGGGTTTACAAAATAAAGGAGCAAACTTTAAAGTGTGCTCTTTTATTGATCATGATCATACCGAATTATTTCTCCCACACATCCGTGATAGGGGATTCGGATTGACTATCGGTCACCGGCAGATCGTACATCTTTTCAAGCGTGTGCAATACACTGTAATGGTTGATAGGTTCGCTGTATTTGCCCGGTTTTATCCTTGCACCGTAAAAAATAGTAGGTATCCTGTTGCCGTTTTGCGGATCATAATCGTCCTCGTCAAAGGTTATGATTAGCAGGCTGTTGTGTTTCCTCGCCCATTCCGCATAAGCAGATAAATTTTCTTTCAGCCATTTATCGCCACGTTGTATAGCTGCTGCATCGCCGGGGAGACCGATATTGTGCATATCGTAATCCATGTCCGGTATCACGAATGATACCGTTGGCAGCTTGTTGAAGTTTTTTGGGAACGACGTCATCGGCAAACTGCTCGATGCCGGGATAGAATTTTGACCCGTGCCGATCCAATTTACCCAGGGACAATGTTTCCGTCCGTAAAGAGTTCCGACGGTAAGCGTACTCGACAGGTATCGGCATCCCATGTACCCGGCTGAAGGCATAGTTTGCGCATATCCTTTAAAACTAAGTCCTTGATGAATAAGGGCGGCGCCCAGGTTAGGCGAAGTATAAGGAGTAACGTTTTCCAGGCACTCATCTCCCTTAACGCCCAGGGTGCTGCCCGCGTAAATCGCCAGGTAATTGGGCTGGCTGGGGTGGCCAATTCCATGCGAATCGGTAAATAAGGCCCCACCCTCCGCAAGTTTACTGATGTAAGGGGCATTAGCAGAGCCGATCAGCTCATGATAGGCATGATTTTCTTCGATCACTACGATTACATGAGCGTAATGCGGAATAGGTTTCTGGACAGATTTAAAAGAGGATAAGCAGCCTGCAAATAGCAGGATGGTGGTAATTCGTAACGTTTTCATTAGTAAATATGGTTAGATCAATGT
>DASZWG010000568.1:0-12350 GCA_035546675.1 Mucilaginibacter sp.
TGGCTGCGGCAGCAGGACCGATGATACTCGACAGTTGTAAAAAAGACAGTGTAAGCAAAAGCAATACAACCAGCACCACCGGGACAAGCACAAGCACCTCTACCACAGCCTCTGCATCTACAACCGGAAGTTGTATTGTTACTCCAGAAGAAGTTGAAGGGCCTTATCCTTACCCAAGCGGCGAAGCCAAAAACCCGCTCGAACGGAGCGACGTTACGGAAGGTACCCAAACCGGGGTTCCGCTGACGCTTACATTTTTAGTGGTTGACGCCGCCAATAACTGCAATGCCGTAACGGACGCACGGGTGGATATCTGGCACTGCAATAAGGACGGATATTATTCGGGTTACGCCAACCAGCAGGGTGTACTCGGCGCCGAGAGTTACGTGGGTCAGACCTGGCTTCGCGGTTACCAGCTTACCGACAGCAGCGGAGCGGCCAAGTTCACGACGATTTATCCGGGCTGGTACTCGGGCCGGGCCACGCATATCCATATCGAAGTGTATGTTGACGGCGTATTAAAAAAGACCACGCAAATCGCTTTTCCCGAAACCATTAACAACACAGTTTACGCCAGCAGCCTGTACGCGGCCCATGGCGACAACACTACTTCAAACGCAGCCGACAGTATTTTCGGCAACTCGCTGACCGACCTGGCCAATGAGACGGTAAGTCTTACCGGCAGCGTTTCTGAAGGTTACTCAGGTTCATATACGATAGGAGTTTCACTATAAAATAGAGTGTCATGTGCAAGGCAAAGATCAGGCTCGTATACCGGCAGGTAATAGATTCGGCTTCTCAAAGCGGCTTTGAGAAAGCCATCCTGAAGGCTTCATACCAGGAGTTTTTACTCAAATCGCAGGCTTATAATCCCGAAGGAAAATTCAAAACCTTCAGCAGGATGAAAGCGAATGACGGGCGTGCCAATTCGCTGCATTATAAGCTCAGCTTTTCGGTAGGGCATTTTATAGCCCGGCTGGATAATAAGATACCGCTGCTAAAGGATAACCTCGGCAACCGGTTTACATTTGAAACCGCAAGGTTCGAGCTGATCGAATCACATACCGAAGATGCATCGTTACATCAGGTTGCTGTCAATTATGAGACCGGTATATTGACCCTGCTCGAAATTTTTGGTGAATACCTGCTGCTTACTGCTGACGATCAGGACGGCGGAGAAAGCCTGGAGACGTTCATGTTGCGCATGCAGCCCGATCTGTCGGTTATCAGCTACCAGGGAACGGCTCACCCGCTGGCGGCTATTTGAATCAAAATAAAATGTGCGGAAGCACATCAAAGATCCCTAATCATAATAGTGTCTGATTGGCGTCTGCGCAGTGATGCGCCGGCGCTTTTTTATGATTTTGCAGCCGGTATCACACCCGCCACGTTCTGCAAATAATTATCCATCATGGCTATGCTAACCAGGTCGTTCATATAGCCGATGTGCATATCGGGGCGTACAATTATTGCCTTCTGCTGGTGCGGGCTTACTTCGAAGGCGTTAAAAACATCGGTGTTTTTGCCCGAAGGCGGCAGGTAAAAGAAGTTCAGCATATCCTGGTACCGGGTGGTGATCCATTTGGCCAGGTTGAACAGGAACATTTCTTCAAAGCGTCCCAGCACGATCAGGGTAAAACCGGGTTTGCTGCACCATTCGTGCAGATCGGTCTCCGTTTCTTTTTTCTCGTCAAATATTTTCAGGTAAGGAAGCCTGTCGCCGGCTTTGATACTTTCTGCGTGACTCAGGTGCAGGTTGATCTTGCTGTCGCGGTAGCTGATCGCGGTCTGCGATACATCGCCGAATAAACGCGAGAGCAGCTTTTCACGTTTCGAGGCATAGCGCACAAGCTTGGGCAATATCCATTGCTTAAACATCCCGGTAAACCAGTTTTTGGACATCACGATGGTAAACAGCCTGTCGGTTGTGCTTAGCAGTTCCCTGGCTACAGGAATGCGCTCATCGGCATAGGTGTTGAGTATTGTTTTTTTGATCCTTCCGTTGATCACCCCTGCCAGTTTCCAGGCCAGGTTGTAAGCATCCTGCAAACCGGTGTTCATACCCTGCGCCCCAACCGGCGAATGGATATGCGCCGCATCGCCCACGAGGAAGCAATGTTGTTTTCTGAAATTTTCGGCCATCCGGTGGTGCAATTTATAGGTTGTGAACCATTCGGTTTGAACGATCTTGAGCGGGTACCCGGTTACCTGTTCTACAAACGGGAGGATGGCGTCGATCTGAACATCTTCACGATCTTCAAATTGTACGGGCAGGTTGCCGATGATACGGTAACGGGCCTCTTCGGGCATCGGGAAAAAACCGCTCATGCCTTCTTTGGCGAGATAGAGCTGCATATAGGTATCTTTCAGAAAGGGCGCATCGAGCTTTACATCGGCCAGGTAAAAATGATGCGGATAGGTATCGCCTTTGAACGGGATAGCTAATTGCTTCCGCACCGTGCTGTGCGCGCCGTCGGCGCCCACCACCCAATTGCATTGGATGTGATAATTCCCTTCGGCATTGCTGATCTCAGCTTCGGCATATTGCGCATTTTGCGTGAGCGAGGTAAGCGAGGTTTCCCAGTAAACCGTACAGCAGTGCTCTGTCAGGTAATCGAGCAGCAGCCGTTCATTTTTATACTGCTGGTAAAAAAGCACGTACGGAAAAGGCGTTTGCTCCTTGCCGGTATTACCAAACGAAAGTGTCGCCGCCTGTTTGCCGTTGATGCTGTAGCTGATACCCCCGGCCTGCATCCCGTTGCTTACCGCTTTATCAGCAATACCCATTTGGCGGTATATTTCAAGCGAACGCGCCTGCACCCCGAGCGCGTTGGAATGGCTCGTCGGGCCGGGTTTATTGTCGATGATCAGCGGCTGTATGCCATAACGTAGCAGTTGCGCCGCCATCATCAGACCCGACGGACCGGCGCCGACAATAAGCAACTGTGTATGTTTTTCAGAGATGTGCATCTGTATCAGGAACGAAATAAGAGGAAAATAGTTGGGCGTTTATGCAGATCCGGCGCTTTTTGCTTCCACTCGCCGATACTTTTGGTCTGAACGAATTCATCTTCGGCTGTCAGGTTGCAGGCAATACACAAACGGGTTTTGCTCTGGCACGAACGCAGCAGCTCGTCCAGCATGGCATTATTCCGAAACGGCGTCTCGATAAAGATTTGCGTTTGGCTGAGGCGCACAGCAACTGATTCCAGGTCCTTGATCTTTCGGCTTCTTTCCGCTTTGTCGATCGGGAGGTATCCGTGAAAAGCAAAACTCTGCCCGTTGAAGCCTGAAGCCATCAGCGCCAGCAATATCGAGCTGGGTCCGACAAGCGGAACCACCCTGACGCCCCTGCGGTGTGCTTCGGCTACGATCTCTGAACCGGGATCGGCCACGCCGGGGCAGCCCGCCTCGCTCATTAAACCAACATCCTTTCCTGCCGTCAAACCGGTAAAGAAATTGCTGATGCTTTCATCGCGATGATGTTTGCCGTAATCATGAATGATGAGCTCGCTTTGCGGGGTCGTCAAACCGGCTTCCTTTAAAAACCTGCGGGCGGTCTTCTCATTCTCCACGATGTATTCTTTGATGTGGCTGATCGTCTCCGACAGGTATGGTGTGAATGACTTTGCTGCGGCGTTTTCGGCAAGGGGCACGGGTATCAGGTAGAGCGTTCCGGGAACCATGTTGCAATTTGAGGTTTTTATTTGTAATTTAAACCTGACTTTTAAATAAAGAACAGGTTAATCGCTTCATCTGAACCTTCTCCGGATAAAGAAGGGTTCCTGATAGGAGAGAAGTTCAAAGTCCTCTCCTTTGGAGAGGATTTAGGAGAGGCCATAAGAGTTTAATATGAAATCATTAGGCATCAATTGGTTTATAGAAGGTGCGATAGATTTTGAGTACAAAAAATACATTCTGCTCGATTATCTGCAGGAGATCAACCGGCATTTCGACAGCAGCCGGCTGTATCCCAACCTGGCCGACCTGATATTCCATTACAACAACCTGCTTGACTTTAAGCGCAATAAAACCATCATGCAGCAGGCGTTCCCGCAGCGGCTCACCCAGGCCGATATCGATGCATTGAAGCTTACCTATCAAAAGATCGTGCAGGACGATGCCACCATGCGCGAGATCGAGAACATTATCTCGTATGCGCTGTACAAGATGGACCCTGCTATCCAGACCGGGAAGGAAATCTATGATTTTGTGGAAAGCCGCCTGAGCATCGACCCTGTCGGGCTGGTGCCGCTTATGCCTTATAACGGCTATTTTTCGCTGAGGAACGGTAAGGATCGTACCAACTGGGTATACGAATACCAGATCACCATTTTCGAAAATAAGGACGATAAGTTCAGGGGGATCAACATCGAGTTCGTGTATACTTTCGAGCAAAGCATCGCAAATACACCGGAATCCATCAAACTCGAACTGATCAGCAAAAGGAAGCACTTGCCCAACCCGGCTTTGTATTATGTATCGAGCGATATTAATTTCCCGCTGGAGCAAACCCTGCTGCCCGTTGCCAAACGGAGCTTAGTGAAATATATCTCCAATGCGGCGTAATAGCCCACAGCCCCACCCTAACCCTCCCCGGAAGGGAGGGCCTGATATTTCTTCGGAAAGAACTATTTCCCTGCTTTGTAATCCGCATTGAGTCCCGCAAGCACGTCTTTGGTCACGTCTAAACTTTCATCGCCGTAAAGCATAGCCGGGTTCGATTTGGAATAAGTAAGCACGATCTTATAACCTTTCGCTTTGGTATAGGTTTTCAGGTAGGCTCCTATGCGGTCGTAAAGTTTCGCGTTTTCGTCGGCTTCCATTTCCTGCATCTGTTTGGCGGTATTCTGACTAAGCGTTTCCAGGTTTTGCTGTTCCTGCGCCAGGCGTTTTTCGGTGGCGGTGCGCTGCGCTAGGTTCAGCGAATTGATCCTTTTGCGGTAAGCGGCCACTTCGTTCTGGAAGGTTTTGGTTTTGGCCTCTATTTCATTCTGCGCCTTGGTGGAAATATCCTGCAGCTTTGCTTTTACTGCCTTGAAATATTCATAATTATTCATCAACGTATCCTGGTTCACATACACGATGGTGGGCGTATGCGCCGAATCCGCTTTTGCCGGTGCAGTTTGCGCACGTGCTGTAAATGAGGCCAGTGCGATGAAACAGGTTACAATCAAATACTTCATGATCCTTATCTTAAAATGTCCCAAAAGCTGCGAAGTTAGGAATTTAAGGTTTAAATGGAAACCCCGATGTTTTATGCCGCTTTCTGAAAAGGCTTTGTATTTTTGCCGCATGACGATCTGTGAGGGCCTCGATTTTCGCCTGCTGGGGCAGGACCTGGCATTGCTGCCGCAAAAAGCCATCTACTGGAAACAGGAGCAAGCGCTCATCGCCGCCGATGTGCATTTGGGCAAGGTGGGGCATTTCCGCAAGGCCGGGATCGCCGTGCCGCGCGACATGGAGCAGACCGATCTTTCGGAACTTTCAGACCTGATCTATGAATATAAGCCGCAAAAGATGATCTTCCTGGGCGACCTGTTCCACAGCGATATGAACGCCGACTGGGAGTGGTTCAGGATGTGGCGGCAGCAGCACCGTAAATTAGAGATGGCGCTCATCCGCGGTAATCACGATATCATACACGACGAGCATTATCTTAACCTGGATGTTTCGCTGCACGATGCCTTGCTCGTCGGCCCCTTCCTGATGCTGCACCACCCGCTCGGTTATGAAGAGCTTGAAAATACTACGGCTTATGCCTTTTGCGGGCACATTCACCCGGGCGTTAATTTATCGGGGAGGGCGAGGCAAAGCATCACGATACCCTGTTTCGCTTTCGGCGAAAAGCAGGCCGTGCTTCCTTCGTTCGGGAGGTTCACGGGCAGGGTAGCCATCCGCCATCAAAAGACCGACAAGGTGTTCGGCGTACTGAAGGATAAAGTGATCGAGAGAGGGTAATTATATCAAAGCTGTCATCCTGAGCGAAGCGAAGGATCTGATCGGGATTTTGCAAACCGAATATTTTGCCAATGGATGCTTCACTGCGTTCAGCATGGCAACTTGAAAGTTTGTATTTTAGAATGTTTCTAAATAAATGATTGATAGTGCAATTGAACTTTCAAATTATTATTAATAAATACTTTTGCCAATAAATCTAATCTGTAATGAGCGAATTCAAACAAACCTTTAACTCCTCGCTGGGCAAGAAGCTGATCATGGCTTTAACGGGCTTGTTTTTGTGTACATTCCTGATTGTGCACCTGGGCGGCAACCTGCTGCTGTTCAAAAATGACGAAGGGTATGCTTTTAACATGTACGCCAATTTCCTGACGCATTTCCCGCCGATCGAGGTGATCGCTTACTTCCTGTATTTCTGCATACTGGTGCACGCGCTGTATGCGCTCATCCTGACCATCAAAAACCGCAAAGCGAGGCCGGTTCGTTATGCTGTTGCGGCAAAGTCGGATGCGTCATGGTCGTCAAAGAATATGGGCTTGCTGGGTTCGATCCTGTTTTTGTTCATCGTGATCCACATGAGCGATTTCTGGTATAACTATAAATTCGGTCATACGATGACCTACCGGGAATACCGAACCGATCTTTCGACCGGCGTAACACAGTCGTCAGTTTATCAACAGCCGCTCCCTGCCGATTTCGATAAATCTATATCAACCGAGAATAACACAGAGATCGTTCTGGTCAAAGACCTGCACGCCCGCGTGGTAAACAGTTTCAGCAATATCTGGTACGATCTGTTTTATGTGATCGCGATGGTGGCGGTGGCCTTCCACCTGCTGCACGGTTTCCAGAGTGCGTTCCGCACGCTGGGCTGGGTGCACCGGAAATATACACCCGTTGTGGAGTTTATTGGTACCTGGTTTTTTGGGGTTATCATGCCGATAGGGTTCGCGCTGATGCCGATCGTATATTATTTTACCAGGAGTTAGAGTTTAGTATTTAGCAATTAGAATTGATTATATATGACTTTGGATGCTAAAATTCCCGAAGGCCCGCTGGCCGAGAAATGGAGCAGGCACAAGTTCAACCTGAAGCTGGTAAACCCGGCCAATAAGCGCAAGTACGACATCATTGTGGTGGGTACGGGTTTGGCAGGCGCTTCGGCTGCGGCATCGCTGGCCGAGCTGGGGTATAATGTAAAAGCCTTCTGCTTCCAGGACAGCGCCCGCCGTGCACACTCTATAGCGGCGCAGGGCGGTATCAATGCAGCAAAGAATTACCGCAACGACGGCGACAGCGTTTACCGTTTGTTTTACGATACGATAAAGGGTGGCGACTACCGCTCGCGCGAAGGCAATGTGTACCGCCTGGCCGAGGTTTCGGTGAATATCATCGATCAGTGCGTGGCACAGGGTGTACCTTTTGCCAGGGAATACGGCGGCTTGCTGGATAACCGCTCGTTTGGCGGTGCACAGGTATCGCGTACTTTCTATGCCCGCGGTCAAACGGGGCAGCAGTTGCTGCTCGGAGCCTATTCGGCGCTGAACCGCCAGATCAAAGCCGGTAAAGTGAAAATGTACACCCGTACCGAAATGCTCGATGTAGTAGTGGTTGATGGTAAAGCGCAGGGCATTGTCACCCGTAATTTGGAGAGCGGCAAGATCGAAACCTTTGCCGGTCATGCTGTATTGCTTTGCACGGGTGGCTATGGCAACGTATTCTATCTGTCGACTAACGCGATGGGCTGTAACGTAACGGCTGCATGGCGGGCGCACAAGCGCGGGGCTTATTTTGGCAACCCCTGCTATACGCAGATACATCCCACCTGTATCCCCGTAACCGGCGATCACCAGTCGAAGCTGACACTGATGTCGGAATCGCTGCGTAACGACGGCCGGGTATGGGCGCCGAAAACCATCGAAATGGCCCAAAGGCTCCGTAAAGGCGAGCTGAAGGCAGCCGATCTGAAAGAGGAGGACCGCGATTATTACCTGGAAAGAAAATATCCTTCATTCGGTAACCTGGTACCCCGCGACGTAGCGTCGCGCAATGCCAAGGAAGTGGTTGACGAAGGCCGCGGTGTGGGCAAGTCGGGCGTGGCGGTTTACCTCGATTTTGCGGAAGCAATACAGCGCATGGGCGAGGATGCGGTTCGCGCCAAATACGGCAACCTGTTCGATATGTATTACCAGATCACTGACGAGAACCCTTATAAAGTGCCGATGCGTATTTATCCTGCGGTACACTATACCATGGGCGGCTTGTGGGTCGATTATAACCTGATGACCACCATCCCCGGCCTGTATGCTTTGGGCGAGTGTAATTTCTCCGATCACGGGGCCAACCGTCTTGGTGCGTCGGCGCTGATGCAGGGTTTGGCCGATGGTTATTTCGTGATCCCTTATACCGTAGGCGATTATTTGGCGAAGATCGGTCCGAAACCGGTCGATACCAGCAACCCGGCGTTCGAAGCCACCAGGAAAGACGTGGAAAAACGCGTGGCAAAGCTGCTGGCGCTGAAAGGCACCAAAACGGTTGATGAATATCACCGCGAGCTGGGCCATATCATGTGGGAATATTGCGGCATGGCGCGAAACGAGGAGGGCCTGAAGAAAGCCAAGGGCATGATCCAGAAGCTTCGTGCAGATTTCTGGCAGAATGCCATCGTACTGGGCGAGAACGAGGAGCTTAACCAGTCGCTCGAAAAAGCCGGCCGTGTAGCCGATTTTCTCGAACTGGGCGAACTGATGGTTGACGACGCCCTGATGCGCAGGGAATCATGCGGCGGCCATTTCAGGATCGAGTCGCAAACCCCCGAAGGCGAAGCCAAACGCGACGACGAGCATTTTGCGTTCGCCGCCGCATGGGAATATAAAGGTGATAATCAGCCCGAGGAATTGCACAAGGAAGAGCTGGTTTTTGAAAATGTACATTTAACGCAGAGAAGCTATAAATAAGTGGTGAGTGATGAGTTTTGAGTAGGTAGCATTTATCACTCAAAACTCAATACTCCATACTCACAACTAAAAAGATATGAGTAACGGAAACATGAACCTGACGCTGAAAGTCTGGCGGCAGAAAAATGCGCAGACACCGGGTAAATTTGTTACCTATAAGGCCGATAATATCTCGCCGGATATGTCGTTCCTCGAGATGCTGGACGTGGTGAACGAAAGCCTGGTACACAAAGGCGAGGACCCGATCTATTTTGACCACGATTGCCGCGAGGGTATTTGCGGAATGTGTTCGCTGTATATCAACGGGCACCCACATGGACCAAAAAAGGCCATTACTACCTGCCAGTTGCACATGCGCAGCTTCCACGACGGGCAAACCATCACCATCGAGCCGTGGCGCGCCGCTCCGTTCCCGATCATTAAAGACCTGGCGGTTGACCGCTCCGCATTCGACCGCATACAGCAGGCCGGTGGATACGTATCCGTGGGTACCGGCGGTGTTCCGGACGCTAACGAGATACCGATCCCCAAAGTTATAGCCGACGAAGCCTTCAATTCCGCTACCTGTATCGGCTGCGGCGCCTGTGTGGCGGCCTGCAAAAATGCGTCGGCCATGCTATTCGTATCGGCCAAGATCACCCAGTTAGGTATGCTGCCGCAGGGCCAGCCCGAGCGTTACCGCCGCGTACAATCCATGGTGGCGCAAATGGACGACGAAGGTTTTGGCAACTGCACCAATACCGGCGCTTGCGAAGCCGAATGCCCGAAAGAGATCAAGCTGACCAACATTGCCCGCATGAATAACGATTACTTCAGCGCCAAGCTGTTCCGGCAGGAGGAACTGCATGAGCAGGGGCACGGAGAGGGGTAAAGCCTTTTGTGCGCTCAATCGCCGCTAAGGCTTTCGCACTTTGTCTTGACACAAAGTGCTGCAAAAGTCAAGTCAGCGCCAATGCCTTCCTGGTCGCACCAGCCTTGCCTGCAAAACGGCAAAACCAGGTACGCAAAAGTTTTGCTTTGCAAAACTTGCTTTCCCCCTGCAGCCACACTGTCCGGCATTGTTTTGCCGTTTTCGTTCGAAGGCCGCGCCGCTGACGATCCTAAAAGAACGATGGCTTCGATGTCAAAATGAATACAAAGGGATCTCATAAACGGGATGGTCCAAAGGCGTCCTTTCAAACCGGAAGGGAAGACTTTGTGCAGTTTGATAAAGCCCCTCTCTGCCGAAGAGGGTACCGATAGCTATTGGGATGGATGAGGCTCTGAAGCTGTCCTGCTAACGGTTTGTGCGAGCGTCGAACCCAACGTCGAAAATAGTCGGCCTTAATTATTTTTGTAACATTCAAATGCCTTTCTGGAAAACATCCGGGGAGGCTTTTTTTATGTACTTTAGATGATTATCACCCTTTCCAAATTAAACAAATGAAGCCTGCCAAAATAATCGCCTTTGTATGCAGCCTTGCATTAAGCATAAGCCTTGCAACCGCCCAAATCCCAACCCGCGACCCGCATACGCCGGGCTATGTTAAGGCTACGGAACTGCCGGACGGAGCCGTTCCTTCACCGGATTCGAACGGGAATTTTATTATTGGTCCGACGCACGATCCAGCGCCCGAAGTGACGGTGCAGGCCAATGTGCCGCAGGGAACTATCTTCAAACTGACGATGGAGTCGAAGGACAGCAGGATATACCCGGGCATAGCGCGTGAGCCGAATACGTTTGGCACCGTCGATCCGTCCGATCCGGCAAAACTGGTGGTCACCACGAGTCACCCGGCTCCCTACATCCGGCATATCGAAGTATATGTGCCCGCGCAGTATGTTCCGGGCACTGCCGCACCTTTCATTGTTGGCGCCGACGGACCCGACCATACGCTGTTCACCGTGCTGAATAACCTGATCGCCGAACATAAGGTACCCGTGATGATCGCCATTTCTATCGGGAACGGCAGCGGCGACGCCCAGGGAAGCGAACGCGGACTGGAGTACGATACCATGTCGGGCTTATATGCTGAATTTGTCGAAAAGGAAGTGTTGCCGCTGGTGGAGAGCCAATGCCATGTGAAACTGACCAGTGATCCGGAAGGGCGCGCCACCATGGGAGGCAGTTCGGGGGGCTCATGCGCGCTCATCATGGCCTGGTACCACCCGGAATGGTATCATCGTGTGCTTACCTATTCCGGCACGTATATCAACCAGCAGTGGCCCTTCGATCCCAAGACCCCGCATGGCGCCTGGGAATTTCATGAACACCTGATCCCCGAAAGCGCTGTAAAGCCTTTACGCATCTGGATGGAAGTGGGCGACAGGGATCTTTACAATCCCAATGTGATGCGCGACAACATGCACGATTGGGTGCTGGCTAACGAAAATATGGCCAAAGCGCTCGCCGCCAAAGGTTATCCTTACCAGTTTATTTTTGCCCGCAACGCCGGACATGTCGACCATGCGGTGAAAGGTCAGACGCTTCCCGAAGCGCTGGAATGGCTTTGGAAAGGTTATGATCCGGCTAAGGGCGCGAAATAGGATTTACTGTGCATTTCTTTAAAGCTAAAATATTTAGGAAAGGGAAGTTGCACGAACGAAGAAATGGGGAAGTATAAGTTTTTATACGCTCAATCGCCGCAGGGCTTTGGCACTTTGTCTTGACCGGAAACTATATACGTGTTAGAGCATGCATACTAAACCTAATCAATTCGCTTGGCTGTTATCCATGTCTCGTGCTTTGCGTAGTCGGCAGAAAATTGAATGGCGGCTCTGCAAAAACATCTTACAGGTTTATTTCCTATTTTCGCTGGTATCCAGTTGTTTGAATTACTAATAACTCTTATCGCCTCTTCATCCATTCCATAACCTGCTGCCAAAATAGTGCAAACATTGCTGACACTACCATCAGGCTCAATTATAAAACTGACGTAGGTTGTGCCTACCTTCTTATTTTCATAGGCTTTGGCCGCCGGATGTGCATTTTTTTCAATATACATATTGAAAGCATCAAAACCACCGGGACAATTTTTTTCAATACTACCGACTAATATAGTATCGGCAATGGCAGTCGAATTTTGAGCCTTAGCGCCATAAGCTAAAGGAGCTAATAGGAAAAGGATTAAGATTTTCTTCATAAAATAGAGTTCTTCTTGTCCAGTTTATGTAAAGGTAATGATAAAGCCAGAAAAATATCAGATTTCGTTGTTATACGCATTTTTAAGGACGACTCAAACAGAATCTAAGGGCAGCACTCTAAATCTCCCCAGTAGGTGAGGCTTTATCCTTATGTTTCTTATACGCCATCCACACATAGAACGGTACCCCCGCCATCAGGAACATGAATCCGTAAAACACCGCTGCCTGACCCGTACCGGCCACTTCCCACAAAGCGTACACAAATGCCGCCAGTCCAAGCAGCAGCACCGCGGCGAGGCCGCCTTTTAC
>DASZWG010000569.1:0-6670 GCA_035546675.1 Mucilaginibacter sp.
GGCTGAGGGCGTAGGGCAAAATCTGCCTGAAAGGGAACTCGCCCCCAAGCGCAAAGGCAATGCTGACTGCCGGGTTCAGGTGTGCGCCTGAAATTTCGCCGAAAGTATAGATCATGCTCATGACGATCAGCCCAAAAACAATGGATACGCCCACATGAGTAACAGCGCCATGCGTTTGCTGATCGGTAACAATAGCGCCCGTACCCGCAAAAACCAGCCCGAAAGTACCTAAAAACTCAGCCAGATACCTTTTCATGTTTATTGCTCAGCCAAAAATCACTGTCCTTTGCCTCATCAATAAATGACAGGATCGTTGCTTTGATCTCGTCCCTTACCTTCCTGGTTTTTTCCAATCTTTCTTCTTCGGTGCCTGTGAAGGACGATGGGTCGGCAAACGACCACCCCAATCGTTTAACTACGCCGGGGAAGATAGGGCACGACTCGGCACTGGCGGCATCACAAACCGTGATCACTGCATTATACCGCCGCCCCTGTTTGAAAAGATCGAAAACGCTTTTGGTTTCGTTCCTGCTGATGTCGATCCCAACTTCCTGCATCACTTTTACTACCACAGGATTGAGTTTACCCGGTTCCAAGCCGGCGCTTTCGGCGTGAAAAGCCTCTCCGCCGAGCTGATTTAAAAAGGCTTCAGCAACCTGGCTCCTTGCCGAATTGTGAATGCAAACGAACAGAATATCCCTTGTCATGATCTAAGTTTTTGATGATTAATATGTTATCTGCTTAAATGTGTTTCAACAAACTCTTTGCTGTACGCTTTGATCATATCCCTCACCCGCCTGAATTCATCCATCACTTCTTCGGGGCTGCCTTTGGCCTTTGCAGGATCTGGAAAATTGTGATGAAATCGCTCAAAATTACCGGGCAGGTAGGGGCAGTTTTCGTTCGCATTATCGCAAACAGTGATCATATAATCGAACGGAATACCCGCATACTCATCCACATTATTGGAAGTATGATGCGATATGTCGATGCCGTCGTCGGCCATCACTTGTATAGCTTTGGGATTTACACCGTGCGTTTCAATGCCCGCACTATAAATTTGGGCTCTGTTGCCGGCATAATGTTTTAAATAACCTTCGGCCATCTGGCTGCGGCAACTGTTGCCGGTGCAGAGTACTAATATGCTTTTCATTTCACAGGCTTTTTTGCATTACTATGGCCGACTGCGGGCATACGTAGCTAAACTCGGACGAATGCATAACCTCTGCCGGTACGCTTGTGCGCGTAATTTTTATATAACCTTTTTTGCTGAAATATTCCGGTGCGGTTTCGGTAAGCAGGTATATGGCGTTTAGGCCTTTTGCTTGTGCGAGTTTTTCGATCTCTCCGACCAATTTGCCGGCAATACCCTGGTCTCTGAATGCCGGTTTTACAGCAAGGGAGCGGAGCAATCCGTAGTTTCCATAGATCTCGAGGCCCGCTACACCCCAAACCTCATTGTTGCCGACCGCAACCAGGAAGTTGTCCAAACCGGGCGGCAGGTCGGATACCGGGAGTTTTTCTGCCGACAGCAGGCTTTCCGCCTCCTGCCCATAATTTTTTGCATCCGTGATTTGCATATCGATCAGCTTAACAGCAGCCACTGCCGGGAGTGCAGCAGGCGCCGGTATTTTCCAGGTTTTTCAATGCTATTTTGGGTTTTGCCGTAGGTGAACCGCAACTTCCGCCCCGTTCGATGGCCTTACACTGCACGGTATCGGATCTCAGCACGATGGTCATATCCTCATCATCCGTGACGAAGCTATCCGGGTACATCTGGCGAACATCATACCTATTGTTGCCAAATTCGATCTTCACAATTCCCGATGGATTCAAAGGAAGGTGTTTTTCAACGACATCGATGATCGATAATGCCTTTCGCACTTTCATCGGCCGTAACTGGCTGCCCGATTGCGGCTCATACAATTGGATGATGATCTCAGTCCATGCGTTCATCACGCCGCCGCAATCTACCGATGTTATAGGCGCCTGTTTTATTTCGGTAATGTGATAGGACGGTGCAACCTTCTGATCGTTACCATATTGGAACTGCAGGTCGAGCGCCGGGTTTTGGAGCAGGATATCCTTAAATTCTCCCCATCTTAAGTTCTCATTCATTGTAATATTGCGATTAATTGTTTCAAAATTTTTTAACAGCACTTAGCCGCATCGGCGTACGCAGCCATAAACTGATTCAACTCATTTCGGAGCAGGTTCCAGGCGTTGGGCTCGATGCAATAACAGGTGCTGACCCCTTCGATCGTCCCCTGTATCAGTCCGGCGGTTTTTAACTCTTTCAGGTGCTGGGATATGGTAGCCTGCGCCAGGCCCAGTTCATCCACCAGGCTGCCGCAGACACAGGCATTTGTCCTGATGATATGCTGTAAAATGGCTATGCGTGCCGGGTGTGCCATCGCTTTCAGCATCACGGCCAGCCGGTTTTGCTCATCTGTAAATATTTCTGTTTTGGTCAGCCCCATATATTAATCGCAATATTACGATTAATTAAATACAATCAAAAATTTTTATGAAGATTTTTGACGGTAAAAAACAAGAGATCAGGCAAACATTACCGGGTTTTCAGCTTTACGTTCTTGTCTGTATCGGTCTTTTTGCCGATCAGTCTTGCGGCAATGATTTCCTTTACGACCAGGAGAGCGGTTATAACATAAATATTATAAAGGGCTGAGGTATCCGCAGTATTGGTTTTGGATGTTTTATCATCGTACACGATGATAATGAGCATACCCAGCGGCAGAAGCAATTCGTCCACGATCATCGAAAGAATAAGTTGTCTTCCTTTGCCTTTGCTGTAAAGTCCGAGCAGGAAATTATTGGCCAGGTAGCAGAAAAGCGAATAGACGATCAGTAAGGTAACCAACTGGCTGTCAAAAACGCCTGATACATAATAAATATGACTGAAAGTTTTGATCAGGTAGTGTACCCAAAAGGATTTGATACTGTAAAGCGCCACGCCGTAAAAAAGCGCTACGCTGATCAGTTGCAATAAATATTTAAGTACGATGGATGCAGCCCGGTCACGGCTGAAGGTCTTTTTCATATCCAAACATAATCATTTGCTCAAAATTCAAAACAAAGTATCAAACATTTGTAATAAATCATTCTTTGCCGCTTGTGGTTTATTTCTTAGCTTTAGCTGATCGATTTTTAGCAGGCCTCATCAACCTTTTTGCAGGGGATTGCGTACAAGTTGCTGAAAAACACCCCATTAATTTATTTTTTTGTGGAGTTAACCGAATCTGCTGAAATACTTAAACTGATTATAGACGGAACCAACGCCGGTATATGGGATTGGGACCTTGGGACCGGAGAGGTCTATTGGTCCGAAAATTTCTATGGGTTGCTTGGTTACCGGATAGGTGAAATACCCGCCCAGATAGAGACTTTTTACAGTCTGCTTCACCCAGAAGATAAAATGGCGGTGGCCCAGGCATTGAATGCTCACCTGAAATATAAAACGCCGTACAGGGTAGTGGCCCGCTTGCAAACTAAAGAAGGTATTTACAAATATTTTGAATGTACGGGAAAAGCCGTATTCGAAAATGGTAAACCGGTGCGGATGGCCGGGTGCAACTTCGACATCCACGAGCGCAAACAGTTGGAAAATAAGCTTGCTGTGAGCGAATACCTGCTATCGGAAGCAGGACGGCTTGCCAGGATGGGCGGCTGGGAATATGACCTGGCGTCGGGTAACAACATCTGGTCTAAAACCATATACGATATCTACGAACTACCTTATGATTACGATCTGCATTTCGATAACCCGTATACCTGGTTCCTGCCTCCTTATGACGAAATGCTGAAAAAAGCAGTTGAGGATACCGTCAATCATGGTATTATTTGGGATCTGGAGCTGCAAATGCTGACCTCGGGAGGCAAAGTGATCTGGGTTCGCTCATACGGAGAGCCACTTTACGGAAGTACCGGGAATATTGAGAAGCTGAGAGGGGTATTTATGGAGATTGAAAAATACAAGACCAACGAGATCGCCCTGAGTAACTCGATTGATGTAATGACCCGCAATAATATTCAGCTCAAGAATTTCACGCATATACTTTCGCACAATATCCGTAACCACTCAAACAATATCTCGCAGCTAACTACATTGGTTGATGAAGACTCGCTTGACAAGGATAACCTCGATATTTTTCAGCGAATAGTTAAGGTTGCACAGGGATTGCATGGCACGCTTGACGACCTGTCGGAAGCTATCAGGATACAGGAATCAGAGCTGATATCGGATGTATTGCGGTTCGAAGAAGTGATTGACAGCGTACTTGATGTATTGGGGCCCGACCTGGAGGCTAATGAGGCAACGGTGAATAAAGAATTGTGGGCCGAACACGTTGTGTTTCCTCGTCTTTACTTAGACAGCATCATCATGAACCTGCTCACCAACGCCGTGAAATACCGCAGGCCCGGTGTGCCTCCGGTTATCACTTTGCGGACTTATACCAACCCTGCCGGCAGCGTTGTGTTCGAATGCCAGGACAATGGCCAGGGTATCGATCTTGAGATACACGGCAAAAAAATATTCGGCTTATACAAGACCTTCCACGAAGGCAAGGATGCGCATGGGGTTGGTCTTTTCCTGACCAAGACACAGGTGGAATCGCAGGGCGGGCAGATCAGTGTGGAAAGCGAGCCAAATTTTGGCAGCACGTTCAGGGTTGTGTTCAAGCCGGCCAATTAATACCAGGGCTGGTATTCTCTATTTTTTATCAACGTCGATAATATCGTCTTTGTAATCGGTTCTGAAAACTATAACCGATACAGCTTCATCTTTACTGTTATAGCTCGCTACGGTATACTTCGAGCTGGGTGCGAGCTTCATGAAATAATCTTTGTTCAGACCAAAACCTTCCGAGGTGAGGAAACCCGGGTTGTGGCTGTTGAAATAGATCACCGAGTTGTTTTTGGTATTGTCATAACTCTGAAAAGTAACCTCTTTACCGCCGCCATCGACCACCACTTTGATAAGCGGGCTGCCGTTTGCCGATACAATGGCCTTTTTGCCCGTATCAATATTGATCGATCCGGGGCCGCCGGAGCATGCTGCCAGCACCAAGGCCGAAGCTATTACCAAAATCCTGAATTTTTTCATCTGAGGTTATAAGGTTGATAGGATAAATTTACGCGTTTTTATCTGCCAAAATCTTTTTTGTTAAATTGAACAGGAAATATTAGATTGCGTCAAACCGACACATTAACTTTTCTTTATGAGAAATCAAACCAGGATCGCTTTAGGCGCATTATTGCTTGCCGCACCCTTTTTTTTATATGGATTTATGACAAGTAAGCGCCCTGCGTCTTCGATCACGATAGCCCGGACGGACGCCGGATTGGTATCGGGCCTAAAAAACAGCACGGGAGATATAACTGCTTTTAAAGGAATACCCTTCGCAGCTCCTCCTGTGGGCGATCTGCGCTGGAAAGCGCCGCAGCCGGTCGAGCCCTGGACCGGCGTAAGAAAGTGCGACACCTTTGGACCCAGCCCGATGCAGTCCAAACCAGTTCCATTCATGGTTTATACATCGGAATTCCTGATCCCCGAAACGCCGATCAGCGAGGACTGCCTGTACCTGAACGTTTGGACCGGCGCCGCGAGCAAAAACGAAAAAAGACCAGTGTACGTCTATATCTACGGCGGCGGATTTACCAGCGGCGGAAGCGCCTGCCCGATTTACGACGGTGAGGCCATGGCCAAAAAGGGGATCATTTTTGTATCGATCAATTACCGGGTAGGGGTTTTTGGTTTCCTGGCCCATCCTGAACTGACCAAAGAATCGCCCGATCATGCCTCGGGTAATTACGGTTTGCTCGATCAGATAGCCGCCCTGCAATGGGTGAAGCGCAATATCGCCGCTTTTGGGGGCGATCCGAACCAGGTAACGATAGACGGGCAGTCGGCCGGGTCGATGAGCGTGAACTGCTTAGTGGCATCGCCGCAGGCAAAAGGGCTTTTTAAAAGGGCCATTGCAGAGAGCGGTTCACTGGTTGTAAAAAATCCTATACTGGCTTCCATGACTTTGCAGCAGGCCGAAGAACAGGGCGTAAAACTGGCTGATAAGGTTGGCGCAAAATCACTGCAGGACCTGAGAAATATGCCCGCCGATGAGGTTTTGAAGAAAATGCAGGGCCGGTTTGCACCGATTATCGACGGTTATGTGCTGCCCGAAAGTGTCGCCGATATTTTTGCGCAGGATAAGCAGAACCATGTTCCGCTCATCACGGGCTGGAACGGGCAGGAGTTTGGCATGGCTACGCAAACCAAAGAACAGTTTAAGGCCCAGGCCGAGAAAATGTACGGTGCCGACGCAGCTGAGTTTTTGAAATATTTCCCCGCCGAAACAGATGAGGAGTCAAAGGCCTCCCAGGTATTGTACAGCCGTGATATGATCTTTGCGGTGTCAGGCTATAAATGGGCCGGTATACAGAGCCAGTACGCCAATTCTCCCGTGTATGTCTATAATTTCGACCGCAAAGTGCCGGCTTCGCCAGATTTTGTGAAGTACGGCGCATTCCATACGGCCGAGGTCCCCTATGTGATGAATAATCTTTGGACGCTGAAGAACAGGCCTTTGGGCGAAACGGACCAGAAGCTGTCCGGCCTGATGTGCGATTATTGGGTGAACTTTGTTAAAACCGG
>DASZWG010000570.1:0-4614 GCA_035546675.1 Mucilaginibacter sp.
CGAAATAAGCATTGGTTACTTTTTTTGCAGGTGCGTATACACCTATTGCGGTGATGCGGGAGTTCATTTATCTGGATTGGGGTTTGTTCAAAGATAGCACATGTGTGAACATGATATAGCAAATGTAAATTAAAGTAAACAATTTGCAACTAAGCCGGTCCAGCCGGTTTGATGCGAAGCCCCCAACCCACGGCCGTTATCGCCGTCAAAGTATTCGTGGAACAGGATGTAATCCTTAAAGTTCGCATCGTTTTGCAACTTTTCATAATCCCCGTAAACAGCCCGCCGGCCGCTCTCGTCACGCAAAAATATCTTCATCATCCGGTAATAAAGGTCATCTGCTACTTCTTTCAGATTCATGAAGTTGCCGGAATGTGTCGGGCATTCAACCTTGTAGTCATCCCCGTAATAAGCATGGAAATGATGCAGGCTGTCAATGATCAGGTAATTCATAGGCACCCATATAGGTCCTCGCCAGTTACTGTTGCCGCCAAACAACCCGCTGTCGCTTTCGGCGGGAGTATACTTTACGCTGAACTCGTGTCCGTCGACGCTGGCGTGGTAGGGATTATTCAAATGATATTTTGACAACGCACGTACACCGTGAGGGCTCAAAAATTCATTCTCATCCAGCATGTATCTCAGCAGCGACTTCATGCGGTGGCCCCGAAGCAGGCTCAGCAAGTGTTTCCCGTCTGCATTTTTCTCACCCCATCGTGAGACCAGCGATGCCAGGTCGGGACGGTTTTCTTCAAACCATTTCATCCTGTCCTTAAAAATAGGGCTGTTTGTGATGTCTGTATCATCAAGTATGGTAGTGGCGAACAGCGGTATAAGCCCCACCATACTCCTGAACTTCATTTTCTGCACGCTATTGTCGGGCAGGCGCAACTGATCATAGAAAAAGCCGTCGTCTTCATCCCACAAACCCTCCTGGTTCATACCCATGTTATCCATCGCATTGACGATGTATATAAAATGCTCGAAAAATTTGGAAGCAATATCCGCATAAGCCGTGTCATTTTTAGTCAGTTCGGCGGCAATGCGCAGCATATTCAGCGAATACATAGCCATCCAACTGGTTCCGTCTGCCTGCTCCAGTATCTGCCCCGGCGGCAATTGCGCATTCCTGTCAAATACGCCAATGTTATCGAGACCTAAAAACCCGCCCTCAAAAATGTTATTGCCCTGGGCGTCCTTGCGGTTTACCCACCAGGTAAAATTGAGCATCAGTTTGTGGAATATCCGCTCAAGGAAATAGGTGTCGCCCTTGCCTTCGTTTGCTTCTTTATCCTGGTTGTACAAAGTCCATGTCACCATGGCCAATACGGGCGGATTGGCTTCATTAAAATCCCATTCATAAGCCGGGATAGCGCCATTAGGGTGCATATACCAGTCGCGGGTCAGCAATAAAAGCTGCCTTTTGGCAAAGGTCATGTCCACACTGCCCAGCGGCAGGCATTGAAAAGCCAGGTCCCAGGACGCATACCACGGGTATTCCCATTTATCCGGCATCGATATAATCTCACGGTTGTTCAGGTGCATCCACTTGCTGTTGCGGCCGGTCAATCGCTCAGCGGGGGGCTTCGGCATAGCCGGATCTCCTTCAAGCCATTGATGTACATCGTAATGATAAAACTGTTTGCTCCACAACATTCCTGCAAAGGCCTGCCGTTGTATCATGCCATGATCGGTATCACTCGAGTGTGATTGAAGGTCATTATAAAACTCATCCGCTTCATTCATCCTTGTGCTGAATACCCCGTCGAAATCGTCAAACCCCTGCTGCACATCCTGCGTCAAACGCATGCGGAGTACTACATTTTTCCCTGCCGGAACCGTAATATCATAATTTGCAGCAGCCTTTGTACCTTGCATCCGTGGATTCACACTGCCGGTTCCATGAATCAAATGATCGTTAATGCCATCCTTGCAATAAGGGTTCCCGTTGTCATAATTGTACAGGCGCCGGGTATTGGTTTCATTATCGCAAAAAAGTACCGGCGGATTACCCTCGGCGCGAAACCAAAACTGCCCCAGCGCCTCGTGATAAACGTCAATAATGCCCTGTGAACCGTCCGACATCCGGGGCTTATAGTCCGCATTGCCCCAGGCCCAGGTATTACGGTACCAAACGGTCGGTAACACGTTTAAAGGGGCATCCTCGTCGCCACGGTTATTCACAGTGATACGTATCAGGATATCGGTTGGCGACTTTTTGGCGTATTCAATAAAAATATCGAAGTATTTATTCTGATCAAATATACCCGTGTCGATCAGCTCAAACTCCCGGTCGTTGCGTGTACGGCGGTGGTTCTCGTCAAGCAGCCATGCATACGGATATTCCTGCTGCGGATATTTATACAGCATTTTCATGTACGAATGCGTTGGCGTGCTATCGAGGTAATAGTACAGTTCCTTTACATCTTCTCCGTGATTACCTTCAGGGTTGCTTAAACCAAAATATCGCTCCTTAATGATCGGATCTTTTTTGTTCCAGAATGCTACAGCGAAACAAATGTATTGCTGATCATCGCAGATACCAGCTATGCCCTCCTCGCTCCATCTGTAGGTTTTGCTGCGCGCCATATCGTGCGTACTATAGTTCCACGCGTCGCCATCGGGGCTGTAATCCTCGCGCACCGTGCCCCATTGCCTGTCGCTGATGTAAGGCCCCCACTCTTTCCAGGCGCTATCCTTTAATCTGTTTTGCTCTGTATTCATATATTATTTCCAGGCGTTCCTCAGAAATCTTAACCAATTGCCATGCATCATGTTTGCAATATCATCTTCTTTATATCCCCGCTTGCTCAAAAGCCCGGGTATTTTTTGCAGATCGGCTATCGTCTCCAGGTCGTACGGGCATTGTTCCCTCCCGAATGCGCCATCAAGGTCCGACCCGATGCCCACATGCAGGGCATTACCAGCCACCTGGCAGATGTGATCTGCGTGATCTATCATCACCTCTAAATTGCAGTTCATTTCCTTCGGGGTTGATTTAAACCTGGTCCAGCCGGGCACCATCATCCAGGCATCCAGTGCTGCGCCGATCACTGCTCCGCGGTTCACCAATTCTTTTATCTGCTCATCGCTGAATTGCCGGTTATGGTTCACCAAAGCCCGGCAATTATTATGGCTGGCCCAAACGTGCCCCTTAAAATGATCCATCGACTGCCAAAAGGCATCGTCGCAAAGATGCGTAGCATCCAGTATCATATTCAGCCGTTCGATCTCTTTCAGTAGCTCAAGACCCTGCCTGCCCATCTTTCCGGTTGCGTCGGTACCGTTGGCATACCTGCCGGGACCGTAATGCGCCGGGCCAATGGCACGTAAGCCATAACCGTAAGCTCTCTCCAGGTGTTTCAGGGTGATGATCGAATCGGCCCCTTCGAGGCTCAGGATATAACCGATGGGTTTGTTAGCTGTATCGCCGCCATCCTGCCACCCAGTGATATGCTTTTCCAGGCTTTCGAGATTTGTAATCTGCACCATTTCACCATCTTCCTCCATTGCCCGATACCAGGCGAGTTGTCCCTGAGTCTGCGCCCAGGCCTGTTCGGGCGAGTGCCAGCCCGGTAATGGATTATCAGGCGCGACATATCGCCCGATTTGCGTGGCAACCACCAGCCCGATATTTCCTTCCCTGAGCTGGGGCAGCGAAACAACAGCATTACCACGGTCGGGCTTGTCGGTCAGGCCCTTTTCCCGTTCGTTGATCTCTGAAACCGGGCGCCGCAGATCGCGGTTCGATTCCATCGCGTTCATGCTCAGGTCAAGATGAGCGTCGATTGTAAACATAGGTTGTTTGGTTATAACTGGTTATATTGGTGATATTGATTGTATTATTTGGTTCGGGTCGCTACTTCAACTAATACAACTTTTTTAACTAAATATTGATCTTCCTGTCCCTCGCAATATTCTTCCACTCCCCGCTTATCTTATGATCTTCTATCGTTAGGACTCTCTCATACAGGGCGATGGTCGGGCATACATGATAAGGTATTCCATAAAGCACGTCCCCAACGCTGAACTGATGACTTTCATCAACCTCGGCAACCAGGTGTTCTTCGCTTTGACCTGCTAATTGCAGTTCAGGTGCGTTCAGGAAATAGATCCGCTTACTGAGTTCATTTTCAGCGGACACCGATTTATGCCCCACATCAAGGCATATTTTGTTCCTGGCCGGTAAGGATATCGCTCGCGAAATGACCAGGGCAGCAGGCAAAAACGGCTGTTCAGCACATAGCAGGCTGTAACCCCTATCCCAGTAAATGAAAGTGCCCGGACTGCATTCGATAGCCTCACGTTTTGCGTGGATCGGAAACGTGGGTGTTCCGCCTGCAACAATAACCGGTTCAGGATAACCTCTGCTGATAATATCCTGTCTAAGCTTCGCTACAGGGTCAAACGCTTCATTACATTTCTCAGTCCTTTGAGCAAGATCGGCGTCGTGCAGGTGACCGTCGTAGGCATGAAGTCCGGCAACACTTATTCCTTTCAGTGTACTGCATTCGGCATACAATTCGAGGGCGTCTTCAGGCTTTATACCCGTCCTGTCCTGCCCCACATTCAGATCGATATAAACAGAAATCTTCAGTCCACTTCTCAATGCTG
>DASZWG010000571.1:0-3931 GCA_035546675.1 Mucilaginibacter sp.
TAGGCGGCTTCAAAAGTTTCGATGGTGTGTTTTAATAATGCCGGTTTTTCATCGTCACCGAGTATCCGCGCTTTGCCGTAGGCATGTACGGCAATGTAATTCCACGTGGGGACAACCTTTGCGCTTTCATAATTCGACGGAGAGATATACGCATGGGGTTCGGAGAAGATCACCAGCGAGGTTTTATTTTCGATCTCTTTCCATTGCGGGTTGGCTTTAGCAAAATGGGAGCGGAGCAGCAATTTCCCGTTTTCTTCTTGTACCAGGAAGGGCAGGTGAGTGGCAACAGGTTTATCATTGATCGTGGTTATAATCGATGCAAAGCTATACCGCTTCATAAAAGCGATGATCTGCTGGCGGTCGGTAAAAGCGTTGAAAGAGGGGGTGTACATGTACTGGTTTGATAGTTTGACTAATTTAGCTAAAGTTCAGCCAATTAACTACAGCTTCAACTCAACCCTTCAAGCATCTGCTTCAATACCGCCTGTGCCGCCCAAACGCGGTTACCTGCTTCATGAACCACTATTGAGTTTGGTCCGTCAAGAATCTCATCCGACAGCTCTAAATTACGGCGCACTGGGAGGCAATGCATCACTTTGGCATCATTGCTGATCTTCAGCTTTTCGCCGGTCAGCATCCAGTCGTCATAACCGCTTGTAACTTTGCCGTAGGGTTCGTAAGCCGACCAGTTTTTGACATAGATAAAATCGGCATCCTTCAGTGCCTCATCCTGGTTGTATGTAATATTGGCCCCCGAAGTAAAGTCGGTGCTCAATTTATAACCTTCGGGCTGTGCAATGGTAAAATCGACATCGGCGCGGCACATCCATTCGGCAAATGAGTTAGGTACGGCCTGGGGCAATGCTTTTACGTGCGGCGCCCAGGTGAGCACCACTTTAGGGCGGGGCTTGGTTTTTAATTCCTCAATGGTGATCAGGTCGGCCAGACTTTGCAGGGGGTGACGTGTTGCCGATTCCAGGCTCACTACCGGCACGCCGCAATATTTTGCAAATTTGCTGAAGATATCTTCGCTGTAATCCAGCTCACGGTCCTTTAGTCCGGGGAATGACCGTACGCCGATAATATCCGCGTATTCGCCCATTACAGCTGCCGCCTCGCGGATATGCTCAACCGTATTGCCGTTCATCACAACGCCATCGTTCAGTTCCAGCGCCCAGCCTTCTTTATCCATGTTCAGCACCATTACGTTCATGCCCAGGTTCATGGCGGCTATTTGCGTGCTCATGCGGGTACGAAGACTGGGATTCAGGAAAACCAGCGCCATGGTTTTGTTTTTGCCCAGATCCTGGTGCAAATATGGATCTTTTTTTAACGCCAATGCTTCTTTTACGAGCGCATTGATATCGGTAACGTCGTGAACGGAAGAAAAAAGTTTCATTTGGCCCCTCCCGGCCTCCCCAAAGGGGAGGAGGTTATTGTTTTATTGTGTGATTGTTGAATGTGTTAATATCGTGCTGAAAGCTTCCAAAAACCGGTCGGCATGCGCTTTGGTCAGGTTCAATGCAGGTAATAGCCTGATAACGTTAGGTTTGGCTTCACCGGTGAAAATGTGATGCTTATACAGCAATTCCTTGCGCACATGGCTTAATTCTTCGGGCATATCGATGCCGATCATCAGGCCCCTGCCGCGCACCTCTTTCACCTGCTCAAACTTTTTCAGCTCTCCGATCAGGTAGCCCCCAACCGTTGCCGCATTTTTCAGCAGTTCATCCTGATCCATCACCTCCAGCACAGCTAATCCTGCCGCGCAGGCCAAATGGTTACCTCCGAAAGTGGTGCCCAGCATGCCGTAAGACGGCTGTATTTTGGGCGATATGATGATCCCGCCGATCGGGAAACCGTTGCCCATGCCTTTGGCCATGCTGTAAATGTCGGCTTTAACATCAGCGTAATCGTGCGAGAAAAATTTGCCTGTCCGTCCGTAACCGCATTGTACCGAGTCGGCTATAAATACGGCATTATGCTCATCGCAAAGCGACCTGATTTTCTGCAAAAAGCTTTCGGATGCTACATTGATACCGCCCACGCCCTGTATCCCTTCGATGATGACCGAGGATACTTCATTTTCTGCGAAAGCGTGTTCCAAAGCGATTTCATCGTTCCAGGGCAGGAAGATGATATTGCCGGTTTCATTTACCGGGGCGACGATCTTTGGGTTATCAGTTGCAGCGACGGCTAAGGATGTCCGTCCGTGGAATGACTTACGGAAAGCGATCACTTTCTTTTTACCGTTGTGGAACGAAGCCAGTTTCAGTGCGTTTTCATTGGCCTCGGCGCCCGAATTGCACAAAAACAACTGGTAATCGTCTTTGCCCGATACCTTGCCCAGCTTTTCGGCCAGTTCGGTTTGCAATGGTATTTCGACCGAGTTTGAATAGAACCCAATCCTGTGTAACTGATCTTCCAGGCGTTTTACATAATGGGGATGAGTGTGACCAATGCTGATCACCGCATGTCCGCCATACAGATCGAGGTACTCGGTACCTTTGTCGTCATAAACCAAACTGCCAGCACCTTTTACGATGTTGATCGGGTTGATCGGGTAAACGTCGAATAGTTTCATTTTATTTAAGCTAAAAGCAGAAGGCATAAAGCATAAAGCTTTTCTTCCCACTTATTTGTTAGTATTCAGTTTTTAAGGCTTTCGCCTTTTACCCTTCACCTAAAATGCAGATGCCTTCAGCCTCAAGCCCGCCGTCTCATCCAGCCCGAACATCAGGTTCATGTTCTGAACCGCCTGGCCGGAAGCTCCTTTAAGTAAATTGTCCAATATGCTGATTATAAATAATTTATTACCATGTTTTTCAACCTGTAAAAAGCATTTGTTAGTGTTAACGATCTGCTTCAGGTCGATATTGCGTTTGGCAACCTGGGTAAAGGGGTGACCGGCGTAATATTCCCTGTACAGTTCTGATGCTTCATCTGCCGAAAGATCGCAATCGATATAGATCGATGCAATGATACCCCTGGTAAAATCGCCCCGGTAAGGGATAAAATTCACCGCCTGGTCAAAATCTGGTTGCAATTGCTTTAACGATTGACCGATCTCCTTCAGGTGCTGGTGATCGAAGGCTTTGTAGACCGATAAATTATCGTTCCGCCAGGTAAAATGCGTAGTAGCCGACGGACTCTGCCCCGCACCTGTGGAACCTGTCGTAGCCGTAACATGCACCTCGCTGTTTAGCAGGCTCTTGGCGGCCAATGGCAATAATCCTAATTGCAGGCAGGTGGCAAAACAACCCGGATTGGCAATATTCTGTGCTTTTTTGATCTCGTCACGGTTCAATTCCGGCAATCCGTAAATAAATTCGCGTCCCCTAAATTCCGACTTCCGACTTCCGACTTCCGACTTCAATCTAAAATCCTGGCTCAGATCAATAATTTTTATTCTGTCCGGAATGTTATTCGCATCCAGGAATTTCCTCGCATCACCATGACCGACGCATAAAAACAATACATCAATATCATGTGATAATTCCGATGTAAACTTCAGGTCAGTATCGCCCAGCAGATCGGTATGTACATCGTGCACATCGTTACCGGCGTTGCTGTTACTGTGTACAAAAGCGATCTCCACATTTGGGTGGTTCACCAAAATGCGCAGCATTTCGCCGCCGGTATACCCGGCCCCGCCAACAATCCCTGCCTTTATTTTAGAGGTTGATCCTGTCATTTTTTGTGGATGGATAAGAGTATAAAATAAATTCCAGGTCGGTTTGCTCCCTGTTGCTGATAAAATGTGGCACTCCGGCTCTGATTTCGATACCCTGCTCAGCCTTCAGCTCAGTTTCTTTCCCGTCGATGGTAAAAACCGCTCTGCCTTTCAATATAAAAAAAACCTGTGTGGCTTTTTCGTGGTAATGCAACTGCTCCGAAGTATCAGGCGGCATCAGTTCTTGCTTTACCGACA